>CANBDB010000020.1 GCA_947367285.1 uncultured Clostridia bacterium
CTATATTTGGAGGTAATATGATAAATAACGAAAAAATTTGTTTTTCCGGTGTTCAGCCTTCCGGAAATCTTACTATAGGAAACTATCTCGGAGCAATCCAAAATTTCTCACGTTACTCCGAGGATTATAAGTGCTTCTACTGTGTAGTTGATAACCACGCGATCACGGTTCGTCAGGTTCCTGCGGAGCTTAGAAGAAGAACTTATGAAACACTCGCTCTCTACATGGCTTGCGGACTTGATCCCGAAAAGAATACTCTCTACGTTCAAAGCCACGTTCCTGCACACACGGATCTTGCTTGGATTCTCAACTGCTTTACGGGCTTTGGTGAGCTTTCACGTATGACTCAGTTCAAGGATAAGAGCGCGCGCCACGCGGACAATATCAACGCTGGACTTTTCACGTATCCCGCACTTATGGCGGCGGATATTCTTCTTTACCAAACGGACGTAGTTCCCGTTGGTATCGACCAAAAGCAGCATCTTGAGCTTGCTCGTGATATTGCAACAAGATTCAATCAGCTCTATCCCGATACATTTACAATTCCCACTCCCATGCTCGCAAAGTCGGGTGCAAAGATCAATTCTCTTGCCGACCCCACAAAGAAAATGAGCAAATCCGACGAAAACACCAATGCAGTGGTATATATTCTCGACGATAGGGATACAATAATCAGGAAGTTCAAGCGCGCCGTTACCGACTCCGACACATGCGTGCGCTTTGCCGAGGGCAAGGACGGTATCAACAATCTTATGACAATCTACTCCTGCTTCACAGGTAAGACCATCGAGGAGATTGAACGCGAATTCGAGGGTCAGGGTTACGGTACATTCAAGCTCGCAGTTGGTGAGGCTTGCGCTGATGCACTTGCACCCGTTCAGCAGAGATATAACGAGATTATCTCCGACAAGGCATTCCTCGAGGCGCAAATGAAGAAGGGCGCGGATGAGGCTTCCTACTACGCAAGAAAGACTCTCTCCAAGGTTAAGAGAAAGCTCGGATTTGTGCAAATCTAATTGAATAATACATAAAAACTCCTTTAGTACATAAACTAAAGGAGTTGTTTTTTACTGTTTTGATATACCTTTTACTGATTATTACAGCATTTCTCTTCTCATACACACTTTATTTCCCATCTCTCGCCCTCTCCTACAGAATTGGTGCAATAGACGTTCCCAATGCGAGAAAGATGCACTCATTCCCCATAGCCCGTGGTGGCGGATTGGCGTTTTTTGTGGCATTTTCGGTACTTTTGGCACTTTCTTATGTAAATTACGAGCTTAAAATATCCCTTCTTCTCGGAGGGGCAACAATATTTTTGGTGGGATTTTTGGACGATACCGTATCCCTATCGCCATTTAAAAAACTTGCGGGGCAATTTGGCGCAGCGGCGGCATTTATATTCACGTCGGGAGACAAGACCTTGGTTGAGGGTGTATTTACATTCGCGTGGATAATGTATTTGTCCAACGCAATCAACCTCACCGACGGGCTCAACGGACTTGCGGGGGGAATTTGTGCCTCGGAATCCCTCTGCCTTGCGGTCATTTCACTTGTTTTCGGCAATTTTGAGGTGCTTTTGTGCTCTATTTTGCTACTTGGCTCAACGCTCGGCTTCCTGCCGCGAAATTTTCCGCGCGCAAAAATCTTTATGGGGGACTGCGGTGCGCTCTTTCTCGGATTTATTCTCGCCGCACTATCCTCACACCTCGTTTTTGAGAGTGGTAGTATCGTTTGCCTTCTTGCAGTCTTGCTCGTGTTCCGCGTGCCAACATATGACACAAATTTAAGCATAATTCGCCGCCTGATCAAGCGAAAAAATCCCTTTAAAGCGGACAAGGGACATTTTCACCACCATCTCTTGCGCTGGGGTTTTTCAAAGGAGTGTGCCACCCTCGCCCTAATTACCGTCTCCCTCTTTTTCGGACTTGTGGGGATAGTGATAGCAAGTATATAAAAAGCAGGGCAAAATCAACCCTGCTTTTTGAACGTATTATTCAGTTATTGATCCATTGGTACATATAATGATATATCCGTTAACCAAATATCCCAATGGGCGCTGTCTAGCAATGCTCTCCCATTTTTCAACAGTATCATTATACTCAAAAGTTATGAATTTCATAGATCCATTAAATATTTCGGATTCATATCCAAAAGACTCCAAGCTACTCGGCAATCTTACATACTCCACGGATTCACACCCAAAGAATGCCTGAGTTCTAATATATCTTACTCCTTCATCAATAACTACAGTAGTTATGTTTGGACATTCAAAAAATGCAGCTTGTTTAATACTGAAAACATGTCCTGGTACATTTACAGTCTCAATAGACGTGCATCCCGCAAAAGTATGCATATATATATCTGTAATCCCCTCTGGGATCACGAGATTTTTCAGCAACTCATTACCTATATAAAGATCGGAGTGGTTGAATAAGGGATTAGCCGAAAGATCCTCAAAGCTAATTAACATCCAGTCTTTTAACGTACCGTTAAAATGGACTTCACTCAAGGAATCGCACCAATCGAATGCCCCATACTCAATATTTTTAGCAGTAGCAGAAATCGTAACCTTTTCTAAATTAACACAATCAGAAAGAGCATAAGTTCCAATGGTTTTAACTCCCTCTGCAAATTCAATGGTTTTGATAGACGTACATCCTCTTAACGCTCCCTTGGGAAGTGATTCACTTGTAATAGTTAAATGTTCAACAAGTTGACCATCGAAATACAAATCTGCTCCATTAGATAGGGGGGAGGAATACTCAAACTTTTTTTCTATATCAAGCCATTTTTCACAATCCCCCGTTATATACACGTCATGAAGGTTATCACATCCAACAAATGCATATTCTTCAAACCGTAAAAGCGAACTAACCAAGTCAAAGCTGATGCTCTCAAGAGCCGAGCAACCCGAAAAAGACATTCTACCAATAATCTTCATTGCTTGGGGCATTTCAATCACTTGTAATGAAGGACATCCTTGGAATGCTCTACTTCTTATTTCGTAGCAGTTACTTCCATCCTCAAATTTTACAGTCTTAATGTTAGGGATCTTGGCAAATGCAAATTGTCCAATATAATAAGCATCCTTAGGAATCACAAGATTCTCAACCAGCGCATCATTTAAATAGAACTCTGCGCCTGTATTAAATGGTGAAGCCTCCTCATTTTCAAAGTAAAATTCACACCATTCCGCAATATTACCATTGAAATTCACTTTTTTAAGATTAACACAACCAAAAAATGCATCATAATCAACCCACAGTTTATCACTTTCAATTGTAAGCATCGTCAACTCACACCCCGAGAAAGCCCTTTTTCCAATATTTTTAACTGTGTTTGGTATAAAAATACTATTAATTTTACTTCCACCAAAAGCACCTTGATCTATTGCTACAACTGGCTCTCCTTTGTATTTTTCCGGAATAATAATATCTACACTTTCGGTGTCACCCAAATCAACCACGTGGTATCCATCTTCTTGCAACTCAAACACCAATTCTTTCGTGTATTGAGAATCGATCTCACACGAGGTAAACAAAAGAACTCCCACAATAATGCTAAAACAAACAAATAACAAAAATAGTTTTCGGTCCATCATAAGTTCTCCTTTTTTTCTCTCTTTTAAGTTTGTAAAACATATTTGTCCCTTATATTCTACCATAAAAAAGCAATGCTGTCAACAAAAAAGCTCCCGCAGATGCAGGAGCTTAGCTTTTTACATATTCTTATCAAGATATTTCCAATATGTTTTTATGTACACGATACCCGACCACACAGTCATAACGAGAGTGAGGAGCGCGGAAATGAGTGTTATGGGGTAGTATCCGAGGAAGAAGAGCAAATTGATATTTGCGAGCACGGGCTCAAGAAGTGCCGCCATTACGCAAACGATCTGAGAAACCGTCTTAATCTTGCCGAGCATGTTTGCTGCAACAACGATATTTGCATTCTTTGCCGCAATAAGACGAATGGATGCCACCGCAAGCTCACGGAACACGGTTACCATAACAAGCACCATGAAAACGTTGAAGATAATTTCTTCACTGTGAGAGCGGTACATAATGCACATCATAGCGGATATTACCATAAATTTATCAGCGAGGGGGTCAAGGAATTTTCCGAAATCCGTAATAAGACCATGCTTTCTTGCTATTTTACCATCAAGCATATCGGTAATAGCGGTCGCAAGAAAAACAAATGCGCCCAAAAGGTTGGTATAAATATTTACAGGGCAAAGCAATATCGCAATAATTACAGGAACAAGGCATAAACGCAAAACTGTAAGCTTATTTGGTAAATTCATAGCAAATTCCTTTCTATATCTCAATGTACGTTAACTGCAACACCAACGAGGTCATATTCAACAACCTCTTTTATTTCCACCTCAACGAAAGTGCCGGGTGGAATACCCTTTTCACCGGTAAAGTATATCTTTCCGTCAATATCGGGCGCGTCAGCATAGCTTCTACCGTAATAGATTTTACTAACTTCGTCATAGCCCTCGCAAAGCACCAAAACGGTAGTTCCGAGCTTCTTTTCGTTGTATTCTTCATTTATAACGAGCTGATCTCTCATAATAACGTCGTATCGGTCAAGCTTTATTTGCTCGTCAATTTGTTCCATCTTGTACGCGGGAGTTCCCTCTTCTCTTGAATAAGTGAATACGCCAACGTGCTCAAATCTCATTTCATTCACAAATTCGCAAAGCTCGGTGAAATCCTCATCACCCTCTCCGGGGAATCCTACGATAAATGTTGTTCTGATAACAACGTCCGGGATTTCACGACGCAATTTTTCAACCGCTTCGCGAATGACCTTGCTGCCACCGTGACGGTTCATCTTTTTGAGAACACCGTCGGAAATATGCTGCATGGGAAGGTCTATGTATTTGCAAACTCTATCGTTATCGCGCATCTCGGCAACAAGCTCATCAGTAATCTTGTCGGGATAGCAATAGAGAATTCTAAACCACGGAATGCTCGTTTCCTCACTGAGCTTGTGAAGAAGCTCCGCGAGCTTATAATTGCCATATAGATCCTGACCGTAGCGAGTTGTATCCTGAGCCACGAGTGTAAGCTCCTTGCAGCCAAGCGCCTCAAGGTCCTTTGCCTCGGAGATGATATCCTCCATGGGACGTGAGCGGAATTTACCGCGAATGGACGGAATCGCACAGTAGGTGCAACGGTTGTCGCAGCCCTCGGCAATCTTGAGATATGCCGCATATTCGGGTGTGGTAAGAACTCTGTGACCGCCAAGGCGAACACAGTTTTTGTCCTCGAAGGAGGTATATCTCTCACCTTCAAGCACCTTACCAACCGCTTCTACAATGTTGTGAATGCTTCCAACACCAAGCACTGCATCAACCTCGGGAAATTCGTCAAGAATATCATTGCGATATCTCTCCGAAAGGCAACCTGTAACAACAAGTCCCTTGAGATTTCCATTTTCCTTAAGGTAAGCTATGTCAAGAATGTTGTCAATCGCTTCTTTTTTGGCGGACTCGATAAATCCGCAAGTATTTATAATAACAACGTCTGCCTCGGTTTCGTCCGCAGTTATCTCATAGCCTGCCACCACAAGCTCGTGAAGCATAACCTCAGCATCAAGCTGATTCTTGGGGCAACCGAGTGAAACAAATCCTATCTTCATTGATTTTCCTTTGCAAATATCCAAAATAATTCATTTTATTTTAACATGAGCAAATCAAAAAGTCAATACAATTAATAAATCATTTTACTCAACAATTGTTAAATTTTTTTCGACATTTTTTACAATAATATTGAAAACAAAATTATTTTATGTTATACTAAATTCGTATTTTTTCTATTGGAGGAAATTATGAAAAAAGATTTTGCAAGAATTCTTATCTCCCGTGAGGAGATTGCAGAGAAAATAAAAGAGGTTGCAGCACAAATCACCGAGGATTATAAGGGCGAAAGTGTTCTTTTTGTATGCATCCTTAAGGGTAGTATTCACTTTTATTCCGACCTCACTCGCGAGGTGAATCTCCCTCTCACTATGGACTTTATGTCCATTTCCAGCTACGGCGCCGGCACAACAAGCTCGGGCGAGGTTAAGATGCTCAAGGACCTTGATAAGACGATAAACGGCAAGCACGTAATTATCGTTGAGGACATTATTGACAGTGGAAACACGCTCTCATATCTCAAGAGATTGCTCACTTCCCGTCAGCCCGCTTCAATCAAGATTTGCACGCTCCTTGATAAACCCTCCCGTCGCAAGGTAGACATTTCCCCCGACTATTGCTGCTTTACAATTCCTGATGAATTTGTAGTTGGATACGGTCTTGATTACGACGAAATTTATAGAAACGAAAAGGAAATTTACGTCCTCGACCCCGCAGTTTACAGCAAATAATGGATGTATTATTTCTAAATAAGGATTTCTTGGCTTGTGTCAAACCGCAAGGCCTACCATCACAGCCCGACACGTCGGGAGATTATGATATGACCTCGCTTTTGAAACAATATTTGAAAGCACGGGGTGAAAACGAAGATATATTCGTTCTTCACCGACTCGATAGAGCCACTGGCGGAGTTATGATCTATGCAAGAAATCAAAAAAGCGCCGCCGAGCTTTCCCGTCTTATCGCGGAAAAAGATGGCTTTGAAAAGCACTACTTGACCGTTGTATCGGGTGTTCCGAGCGAAAAGTGCGGAAATATGACCGACTATCTTTACAAGGATAGCGCGCAAAAGAAGTCATTCGTTGTAAAAAGTGAGCGCCGTGGCGCAAAGCTTGCCTCTCTTGATTATGAGCTCCGTTCAACTGCTGAAATTGACGGCAAGACACTTTCCCTCGTTGCCATCAAGCTCAATACGGGTAGATTCCATCAAATCCGTGCACAATTTTCTTCACGCGGTATGAGTGTTTTCGGTGATGGCAAGTACGGCTCTCGCGAAAAAGCGCCCCACTTTGCGCTTTGGGCAAATAAAATCGCCTTTACTTACAAAGGCAAGAAATATGAATTTGAAAAAGCTCCCGATATGGATGCTTTGCCTTGGAATTATTTTAGATAATTAGATAATCATAACCACCAGTGAAAACTGGTGGTTTATTCTACCCCCAACACGCTTCACCTTAAAGGGGCACTGAATTATACTATCACATTACCCGTGAACGGGTAACTAACACAGGCCCCTTTGTGTAAAGAGGGCTCCCGACGAAGTCGGGTGGGGGGGTGTTTGTTTTGCTACAATCCCTCCGTCAAAATTAAAATTTTACCACCTCCCTTTACACAAGGGAGGCTTTTTTATCAGACTTGCATTAAGATTGCCTGTTTTATTCTATTATTTCCCCCAGTAGAACTGAGAATTGTTTCTACCTTGAAGAACCCTATAAACAAAAATGGAAGCGAAATTCGCTTCCATTTTTTTATTGTTCATTATTTGCTGTTTTTAGGCTTTCTGATCTTGTTAAGCTGCTTGTTCAAGTCAAGAAGCTCTTCCTTAGTAAAGGAAACGTTAGCCATACCCATCATGGATGTAAGACGGAGAACTGTAAATCCGCCCATCATCTGCATAAGGCCGCTGCCTGTGGACAAATCAATTTCAAATCCGCCGCCCTTCTTTTCGCCCTTCTTGCCTGCATCCATCTTCTTTTTAAGAGTGAGTGCGAGCTTAGCGAACCAGAGCTTACCGCCAAGTGTGTTCATAATCTCACCGAGAGTATCGTTGAGAGAGAAACGTCCTTCGGGAGCGTCGATATCGAACCAGTTAAGAACTGCGCCCTTTTCTACAAGAACGTAATCCATATTCATCTCTTCAACCTTGCGGATCTTACACTCGTCGGTAAATTCGCCCGCCTTAGCAACGATGGTTGTTTCGCCCTCGTTCTTAACGTCGAAGTAGAAGAAGTGGTCGGGAGCGCTCTTTACACCAATGGACTCACCGTTAACGAAGAGTTCAACCTCGGGAAGGTTGGAGTAAACAGTTACCTTAGTAACGTCCTCAACTCTGTCAACGTATCTCTTGCCGCAAAGGTGAACGAAGGGTGCTTCCTCGGGAGAACGGAGCCATGCCTTGTATGCATAGAAGGAGTCCTTCTTATACTTTCTGTCCATAGTCATAAGACCCTTGTGGTTCTGACCGTTTTCGCCGCCCTCAGCTCTTGCGTCAGCGCCGAAGTCATACATATTCCAAACGTGAGTAGCCCACATATACTTTCTTGTAAAGAGCTGCTTGATGAGTTCTTCATGGTAGTATGCCTGATATTCCTCAGTATAGTCACCCTGCTTGGGGTTGCTTGTGTGCCAGTTAAGTGCCTCGCAACCGTACTCGGAGCATCCGATCGGGGTATTGGGGAACTTTTCGTGGAACTTATCGAACCAAGGTCCGTTCATAGTTGTGTCGCCACCATACCAACCGAAGTAGTGGTTGTAGGAAACAACGTCAGGAATCTGAACGTAGGGGTCGTCCATCTTGCACATGGAAACGCAAGCGATTGTAGTAAGACGAGTCTTGTCCATAGAATGGCAAAGATCGTTAAGAATATTGTGGTTTTCAATAAGGTCGGGTGTAGAGCCTGCGATGGAGATTTCGTTAGAAAGACCCCAAACAACGATTGATGCGTGATTGTAGTTCTGTGAAATAAGCTCCTTCATCTGAGAAATTGTGTTCTCACGACCTGTGGGCATATGTCTGGAGATGTAAGGAATTTCAGCCCAAACTACCATACCGTACTCGTCGCAAAGATCGTAGAAATACTGATCGTGCTGATAGTGAGCAAGACGGATAGTAGTTGCGCCCATTTCCCAAATGTATTCCATATCTTCCTTGTGGTGCTCGGGAAGAAGAGCGTTACCAACGCCCCAGCGGTCCTGGTGACGGGATACACCGCGAAGAGGATATTCCTCTCCGTTAAGAATAAAGCCGTTTTGGGGATCGATCTTGAATGTTCTGCAACCGAATCTTGCGGAAACAGTGTCAACACCGTTGCCACCGTTTACGATGGATGCCTTAGCTGTGTAAAGATAAGGATCCTTACGTCCGTGCCAAAGGTGAACGTTCTCAATGGAGAATGTAACTACCTTTTGGGTAGAATTTGTTTCAGCAACAAGGTTGCCCTCTTTGCCGTAGATAGAGTAGTGATACTCGTAATTTGCGGGAAGGTCTGTGCCGTAAACCTCGATTTCAACCTTTGCGTCCTTGCCTTCAACTGCGGGTGTAACCTTAATGCCGGGTGCACCGTAGTAGTCAAGGTCAAAGTGAACGTTGGGCACGGAAATAAGATTTACGTTTCTGTAGATACCGCCGTAGAATGTAAAGTCAGCCATCTGGGGATAAACTGTCTCATTAGCGGAGTTGTCAACAACGATAGCAAGTACGTTTTCTTCAGCAAGATCAGCTGTAAGATTTACTCTCCATGTGGAGTAACCGCCGTCGTGGTGAGCGAGGTGCTTGCCGTTGAGGTAAACGTCAGCGGAAGAGTTAGCGCCGTTGATTTCGAGGTAATGAAGGTCCTCTGCGGGAAGTTCTGATTTTGAAAATGTCTTCTTGTAAACACAAGAGCCGCGGTAGTAATCGTTTCCACCGTCCTGACCGTCAACTGCGTTCCAGGAATGGGGAAGGTTAACGAGCTCAGCGCCCTCAGCAACATTAATGTCGTTTGTTGCCTTGTAGAAGCTCCAAGAGCTGTTAAAATTAAGAATGGATCTCATTGAGTTTGCCTCCTAAAATTATTAATAAACATAATTTTGCATTATATTACAATTTACATTATAACAAATTCCGAAAAAGTTGTCAATAGGCTTTGCTTAAGGTTCACAAAAACAAAAAATGAACGTTCTTCACTCTTTTGCAAATATTCCCTTTTTCGATAACTATTGACAATATTAGATTAATATGATATAATTTTTATTGCGATGTTTTCGTTTAATAAAATTTTTGGAGGATATTATGGCTAAAAAACCGGTAACCAAACTCGGCGCACTCCATCATATCGGCTACGGCTGCGGTGATGCAGGTGGCGTTTGCATGTTGTTGGTAATCTCTTACCTTGAGCGCTTCTCTCGTAACGTTCTTGGCGTCGATCCCCTTATCTATGCTGCAATTTTATTGGTATGGAATATTTGGGACGCAATTAATGACCCCCTTGTGGGTACATTTATGGACGTAATGTTTGCAAAGTCTAAGCACAAGGCAAATAAATTCCGTCCTTGGATTTTGAGATCAATTCCCGTTTTGGCAATCGGTCTTATTTCTCTCTTCACACTTCCCACTCTCTTCGATGGACTTATGTGCATCGTTGTTCTCTTTGTTTCCAAGATCGTATTTGAGCTTGGTTACACAATTATGAACATTGGTATGGGCTCACTTCTCGGTGTAATGGCAACAAATGACTCCGAGCGTGCATCCTTGTCCAGCGCTCGTGGCTTTGGTTCCACAGTTGGTGGTATCGTTGGTATGATGGCTATTCCGATCGTACTTGAGGTTCTTGGCGAAACAGTTCTTGGTTATGCGGTTGCGGCTATCGCAGCAGCAGTTCTCGGCTGTCTCCTCGTATTCTTCCACTACCTCTTCACTGTTGAGCGCAACGTTGCTGCTCAGAACGCAGTTAAGACAGAGGCTGAAAAAGAAGCTGAAAAGATTAAGCTCACAGATATTCTTAACGTATTCAAGGTTAACCGCCCCTACCTCGCACTTTGCATCCACTCAATTTGCATTTGCTTCGTACAGGGTATCGCACAGGGTGCTTCCACATACATGTATGCAGACGTTCTCGGTTCTATCGGCCTTGCCTCGATGGCTACAGTATTCGGTATGCCCGTAATGTTCGGTGGTATGATCGTAGCTCCCATCCTTGCAAAGAAGTATGACCTTGTAAAGATTATTCGTACAATGATCCTTATCGGTTGCGTATTGCTCGGCGGTCTCTTTGCATATGCAATGCTCGTTGAAGCAATGAATCCTTGGGTATACATCATCTGGTCCAGCCTTGGCACAGGTCTTGTAACTCTTTCCGTACAGCTCCAGTGGGGTCTTGTTGGTGAGTCCATCGACTACAACGAATATCTCACAGGCAAGCGCTCCGAGGGTACAATTTACGGTACATTCTCTCTTACACGCCGTGTAGGTCAAACACTCTCCGGCTCTCTCGCAGTTCTTATGCTCACATGGTTCAACTATATCGCTCATGATGAAAATACAATCGTTGAACAGCCCGACTCCGCAATCTTCGGTATCAAGGCAATGTGCATTCTCATCCCCGCTATTATCGCTATGGGATCTTGGATAGCATTCCGCTTCATTTGGAACATCACTCCCGAAAAGCGTGCTAAAATGGCAGCTTGGAAGGCAGAACGTGCAGCACAGACTGCTGAAATTGCTGAATAATAAGCATAAAAATATTTGGTGGCTCAAATTTTGAGCCACCAATTTTTTATTCAAAAGTTCAATTGAATAAAGTTCAGTTTTTTATGAACATACTACCTATTATAGTTATTGACAATTTTTGATAACTGTGTTATAATTTTAATTGCGATACTTTCGCTCAAAATAATTATTTGGAGGCTACTATGGCTAAAAAACCCGTTCAACTCGACGACAAGGGTTTCCGTAAATTTGGCATTCGCGATAAGCTCGCTTATGCAGCCGGCGACCTTGGTTGTAACATGAGCTTCTCCCTTAAGGGTACAGTTCAGACATTCTGGCTTGTTTACATGATGATGGAAACAGGTCTCTTCTCCATCCTTCTCCTTCTTGTTCAGGCGTGGGATGCAATCAATGACCCCATTATCGGTTCACTTATTGACGGCGACAAGAGAAAATACAAAATGGGTAAGTATAAAACTTACATTTTTATTGGTGCGTGCGGTCTTCTTGTAGGTGGCGCAGCAGTATTCCTTCCCTTCCCCAAGGCAGACACTGTAGTTAAGGCAATGCTCTTTATTATCGGTTACGTAATTTGGGACGCAGCTTACACAATGGCAAACGTTCCTTACGGAACAATGCTTAATATCGTTACTGAGGACGACCAGGAAAGAGCTTCTCTCTCCGTATTCAGATCCATCGGTGGCGCAGTGGGCGGCATGCTTCCCGGTATCGTTCTTCCCATGCTCATTTGGCAGAAGGTTACTTTCGATCCTAAGAACCCCGATTGGTTCCTTGATAGAATCGAGATTCCCGAGGGCGCAGAAGATAAGTTTGCAGTAGAAAACTTCCTTAAGAATCCCGTAACAGGTGAAGCTTATCTTGAAGGTGATAAGGTTCTTAGCCCTCTTACAGGTAGCCAGATCGAAGTTCTTCTTGGTGACAACGTATTCTGGGCAGCGCTTATCATGGGTGTAATTGGTTTCGTATTCTTCATGCTTATGATCAAGAACATCACTATCCGCGGCAACGAATATGCTCACGTTAATAACGATGGCGGCGAAAAGATCAATATCGTTAAATCCCTCGGCACATTCCTTAAGAACCGTCCCGCAGTAGGTTGTACAATCGCAGCTATGGGTATGTTCCTTGGTATGCAGTCCGCTTCTACAGCAAATACAATCATGTTTGCTACACACTTTGGACAGGCATCCATCTCCGGTCTTGTAATGATTATCGGATTCCTTCCTATGTTCATCTTTATGCCCTTCGCTACAAAGCTCGTTAAGAAGTACGGTAAGAAGGAAGTTGCTTCCATAGGTTCTATCGCGGGCCTTGTTGGTGGCGCAATTCTTCTTTGCTTCCCTCTTTGTCCTAAGGATATGCAGCTCCTCGTTTATATGGGCGGTCTTGTATTCTTCGGCCTCGGTATGGGATTCTATAACTGTGTATCTTGGGCTATGATGGGTGACGCTATCGACTACCAGGAATGGAAGTTCGGTAAGAGAGAGGAAAGCGTTGTTTACGCACTTCACTCCTTCTTCAGAAAGCTCGCTCAGGGTATTGGTCCCGCAGCAGTTATCGCTATCATGGGTACTTCCCTTATCGGTTACGATTCTTCTCTTGGTACAATTGGTCAGTCCGCTGAAACAGCAGGCAAGCTTTGCTGGCTCGTTGCAGGTCTTTATACATTCAGCGCAATTTGCCAGTTCGTAGGCGTTACTCTTATCTACAATATCGATAAGAAGACTCTTGCTACAATGAAGGAAGATCTTGCAGCTCGCCGTTCCGAAAACGCTTAATTTATAAATCACTTATAACGACTATATGATTACTTTACTTAACAAATAAATTTAAAGGAGACAAACATGAACATTATCAAAAGAAACGGTGAAGAAAATCGCTACAAAGGTAGTAAGATTATAAAAGCCGTATCAAAAGCAAATCAAGAAGTTCCTGAAGAATCAAGATTATCAGATTTACAAATTCAAGTTATTGAAGAACGAGTTCGTAAAACACTTGAAACATTTAAGCATACACCGACAATCGAAGAAATTCAGGACCTTGTTATCTGGGAAATCATGCGTCAACAAGCTTATAGAGTAGCTCAACTTTATACTGAATACAGATATAAGCAAGCATTAAAACGTAAATCAAATACCACAGATGACAGCATTCTTTCTCTGATTGAATATCAGAATGAAGAATTAAAACAAGAAAACTCAAACAAAAACCCAATGATTGCATCTACACAGCGTGATTACATAGCTGGTGAAGTAAGTAAGGATTTAACAAGACGAATTTTGTTACCTGAACATATTGTCAATGCACATGACCTCGGAATAATTCATTTTCATGATATGGATTATTTCTTAATGTACATTTACAATTGTTGCCTTATCAATTTGGAAGACATGTTACAAAATAAAACTGTAATCACAGAGACTATGATTGATAAGCCTACAACATTTGCAACAGCTGCGAATGTATCAACACAAATCATAGCACAAGTTGCATCAAATCAATATGGTGGCCAAACATTCAATCTTGCTCATCTTGCACCATTCGTAGATTCATCAAGACAGAAACACAGACGTAAAGTCAGACTTGAAGGTGAAAAGGCTGGTATCAAGTATACAACTGAACAAGTAAATACTATTGCTGAAGCAAGAACACTTGATGAAATCAAATCTGGAATTCAGACAATTCAGTATCAACTGCTCACACTTATGACTACAAATGGACAAACACCATTTGTCTCAATGTTTATGTATATGGGTGATGCTAAGAATGACCAAGAACGTCATGACCTTGCATTATTGATTGAAGAAGTATTAAATCAAAGAATTTATGGTATCAAGAATGAAAAAGGTGTACTTGTAACACCTGCATTCCCTAAACTTTTATTTGTACTTGATGAAACAAATATGTATCCTGATAGTGATTATTACTATTTACGTGAACTCGCAGCAAAATGTACAGCCAAGAGAATGGTACCTGACTACATCTCTAAGAAAAAGATGTTAGAATATAAAGGTGATATTTACGGTTGTATGGGTTGTCGTTCATGGCTCACACCTGATAGATTTACAGATAATGGTGTAGGTAATATTGCAAAAGCAAAGAATTACAATGAAGATACTCACAAATATTGGGGTAGATTCAATCAAGGTGTTGTTACACTTAACTTAGTAGATGTTGCATGTTCATCAGGACGTGATATGGAGAAATTCTGGCAAATTCTTGATGAAAGATTAGAACTTTGTCATGAAGCACTTAGATGTAGACATGAAAGATTACTCGGCACACCTGCCGATGTAGCCCCTATCTTATTCCGTCATGGTGCTATTGCTAGATTAGACAAAGGTGAAGTAATTGATGAGTTATTATATCACGGTTACTCAACAATCTCATTAGGTTATGCAGGGTTGTATGAAATGTGCAAATACATGACTGGTAAATCACATACTGATAAAAGTGCCAAACCATTTGCTCTTGAAGTAATGCAAAGAATGAACGATGCTTGTAACAAATGGAAGAGAGAAGAAGATATTGACTATTCAATCTATGGAACTCCTCTTGAATCAACAACTTATCGTTTTGCAAAGAAGTTACAAGAAAGATTTGGTATCATTGAAGATGTAACCGACCATAATTACATTACAAATAGTTATCATATCAATGTAAGAGAAAACATCAATGCATTTGATAAGCTCAAATTTGAAGCAGAATTTCAGGCTTTATCACCAGGTGGAGCAATTTCATATGTAGAAGTGCCTGATGAACAAGACAACATTCCTGCTATCATGGCATTACAAGAATGTATCTATGATAACATCCTTTATGCTGAAATCAACTCAAAGTCAGATTATTGTCATTGTTGTGGATTTGACGGAGAAATACAGATTATTGAAGATGAAAATAAGAAATTAGTTTGGGAATGTCCTAACTGTAAGAACAGAGACCAGAATAAAATGAATGTAGCTCGTAGAACATGCGGTTACATCGGTACTCAATTCTGGAATCAAGGTCGTACTGAAGAAATCAAAGACAGAGTTCTTCACTTATAATCATCATATCAAAACGATTATCAACAGGCAGTGATATTATCGCTGCCTGTATTAATTTAACCGAGGTATATTATTTATGGATAAAAAGAAATTTAAACACAAAAAATCAACCAATACAAACACAACACCTGTGAAATCAAAAAAGTCAATAAAAGATATGCTATTGACTCTGGCAAAAGGCATTGGTGCTATGTTGTTAATATATTTAATCATATTTGTAATAATAACAATTTACAATTATTTTGAAATGAAACATCATGGTTATGATTCATCAAAAGACGTTATTAACAAATATATGATAGCAATGATGGACAACAAACACTCAAAAATGAACAAATGCTTAAATTATGATACTAATAATCATCATGAAATAAGTGTTATGCAAAGTTCATATGCGGATGTATTAGAACAAATGAACATAACATCTGTCTCTTATACACATCTGACGCTGCCGACGACTTAATAGGTGTAGGTCTCGGTGGGGGGGGGATCGTTGTAGGGGGGGGGGGGGGGGGGGGGGGGGGGGGGGGGGGGGGGGGG
>CANBDB010000021.1 GCA_947367285.1 uncultured Clostridia bacterium
TTTTCAAAAAATATTAAAATATTTCAAAAACGCAAAAAGCGCAGAGCTTGGCATAATGCCTCTCTGCGCTACAATTTCTTTGCACACGGGCATTTTTGTATCAAAATATGTCCGTTCTTTTATTATGGTAATATTTTACCATATATTAGTAAGGGCGTCAATACCCTCGGGGGCTATTTTTCGTAGTACCTACCCCCAATATTTCTTGTCAAGTGAGCGAAGTTGAATTGCCTCGGCAATGTGCTGGGCGCAAATGATTTCGCTCCTGTCGAGGTCGGCAATCGTTCTTGCAACTCGCAAAACGCGGTCGTATCCGCGCGCGGAAAGTCCGAGAGAGTCATATGCCGCTTGCAATATCATGTTTGCAGCATCATCCGTCTTGCAAAATCTTTTAATTTCAGCCGCATCGAGATCTGCATTGCTTTTGGGACGCTCACCCGCGGCTCTCATTCTGCAGTTTGCATATTCTCTTGCCGCCGTAACACGCTCGCGAATGACCTCGCTTCTCTCCCCCGTTTCCTCTCGAGAGGAAATCTCCGCATAGGAAAGGGACGGAAGCTCGATTTGAATATCAATTCGGTCAAGAAGAGGGCCGCTTATCTTTGAAATATATCTCTTTACGTCCTCAGGCTTGCAGGTGCATTCCTTGGTGGGATGACCGAAATAACCGCATCTGCAGGGGTTCATTGCCGCCACAAGCATAAAGTTGCACGGGAAAGTAACCTTTGCCGCCGCACGAGTGATCGTAACCGTGCCGTCCTCAAGGGGCTGACGGAGTGTGTCCGTAACCTGCTTGGGAAATTCGGGAAGCTCGTCGAGGAATAGTACGCCGTTGTGCGCGAGTGAAACCTCGCCCGGCATAGGATTCGCACCGCCACCAACAAGGCTAACCGCACTCATTGTGTGGTGCGGAGCGCGGAATGGACGCGTGAAAAGTAAGGACTCACCTGCCCTTAGCGAACCCGAAATTGAGTAGACCTTGGTACTCTCTATCGCCTCGTCGAAGGTGAGAGGGGGCAAAATGGTAGGAAGTCGTTTCGCAAGCATGGATTTTCCCGTTCCGGGAGGGCCTATGAGTAAGATGTTGTGTCCGCCGGCAGCAGCAATTTCCATCGCCCTCTTTGCGAGCGCCTGACCCTTGACGTCGGAAAAATCCTTGTCATAATGATTTATAGTGTTTTTGTAAGTGCCTGTCGTACAAGCTATGGACGGCATATCGAGGTTGCCGTTCAAATGGCGCACAAGGTCGGCAATATTTGATACGGGAATGACATTTATTCCCTCAACGGCTGCCGCCTCTTCCGCGTTGGCGAGCGGAACGTAAAACTCCGAAAATCCCGCATCGCGCGCCGCCACGCACATTGAAAGTACGCCTCTTACCGCGCGAAGCTCACCCGAGAGTGATAGTTCCCCAATGAAACATTTTCTTGAAAGGTCTCGCTCGGGAAAAATCACCGCGCCCGCCTGCAAAATTGCAAGGAGAATGGGCAAGTCGAGTGCCGACCCCTCTTTTTTCTTGTCCGCAGGGGCAAGATTTACCGTGAGAGTTGCCACCGGAAACTGAATTCCACTATTCGCGCACGCATTTCGCACGCGCTCCTTGGCCTCCTTGACCGCAAGGTCGGGAAGACCGACAAGCTCAAAGCCGGGAATCTTGTTTCTTGCGCTGCACTCAACGGTTATAATAAAACCGTCAATGCCCGAGATCCCCGCGCCGTATATTTTAGAGTACATTTTATGGCCTCCAATGTTGATAGTTAATAGTTAGTTGGGTTTGAATTGTTCTTTTTTGAGAAAAAGAACCAAAAAGCTTTTTTACCAATTTCAATGCACGCAGTACGTGATGTGTCTTTGAAATTTAGTTAAACTATATTGCGAGAACCGCGAAGCTGATTAAAAGTTTTTGCCTACTTTTTGACATGCTCCGTTCGTGGTATAAGCTATAAAATCTTATCGTACTTTACTGCGAGAATGTCGAAGACGCTTAAAAAGCTTTTTGCTTACTTTTTGACATGCTCCGCTCGTGGTATAAGCTATAAAATTTTATCGTGCTTTACTGCGAGAATGTCGAAGACGCTTAAAAAGCTTTTTGCTTACTTTTTGACATGCTCCGCTCGTGGTATAAGCTATAAAATTTTATCGTGCTTTACTGCGAGAATGTCGAAGACGCTTAAAAAGCTTTTTGCTTACTTTTTGACATGCTCCGTTCGTGGTATAAGCTATAAAACCTTATCGTACTTTACTGCGAGAATGACGAAGTCGCTATAAAAGCTTTTTGCCTACTTTTTCTCGAAAAAGTAGGGCGAAAAAGTAGGTTAATTCCCCGCCCTCAAAATATCGCCGACTTTGACCTCAAAAGGCACTTTCACAAAGAAGTGCATAAAGGGATGGGGCGCGGACTCAATTGCGCTTCCCTTTTCGTCGTATAGTTCAGTAATAGCGAGTGCTTTTCCGACCGTACCGGGAGAAATTATCTCGGCATCGTCGCCAATCTTGCACTTGTTCTTTTGCATAAAGAGATAGAATTTTCCGTCCTCGGCATTCTCGTTGAGACGTGCCTGGGCTTCCACTTCCTGCTGGTTCATCTCGCACGCGATAGCGAAATATGCCTTCTCTCGAATATAACCCGTATTTGATGCAAGCTGTGCATTCTCAATTGGATAATCGAAATAGAATCCCGTGCAGTATTCCCTGTGGCTAACGGATTCGAGCTCGCGCATCCAAAGGGGATCGAATTTATAATTTTCTTTATCCTTGTAATAGGAGTCGATAGCCATTCTGTAAGCATTTGTTACAACCGCGGTGTAGTACGCGGATTTCATTCTTCCCTCAATCTTGAATGACTTTATTCCCGCCTCAATAAGCTCGGGAATGTGCTCGATGGTGCACATATCCTTTGAGGACATAATGAACGTTCCGTACTCGTTTTGTTCAATGGGAAGAGGCATATCGGGGCGCTTTTCCTCAACAAGAGTGAAATTCCAACGGCAGGGTTGAGCGCATGCGCCACGGTTTGCATCGCGTCCCGTGATGTGATGGGAGAGCATGCATCTTCCACTGTAGGAAACGCACATTGAACCGTGAACAAACGCCTCAAGCTCGATATCCTCGGGAATACCCGCGCGTATTTTCTTGATTTCTCCAAGAGTAAGCTCACGTGCTAAAACAAGACGCTTTGCACCGAGAGCAATATATGCCTTTGCTGCCGCAACACTCACGATGGACGCCTGCGTGGAAACGTGAATTTCCATCTCGGGTAAAATCTCTTTAATTGTCGCCATAACACCGAGATCGGCAACGATCATAGCGTCAATTGGGCAATCGGAGAGCGCTGTCAAATATTTTCTCAAAACGGAGTATTCGTGCTCGTGGGGCATGGTGTTTACCGTGAGATAAACCTTTTTGCCTCGCGCGTGAGCGTATTCTACTGCCTCGTGAAGCTCCTCATTCGTAAAATTGTCGGCAGCGGAACGCATTCCAAAAACGTTTCCTGCCAAATATACTGCATCTGCACCGTAAAGAAGCGCGGATTTCATTTTTTCAAAATTCCCCGCAGGGGATAAAAGTTCAACCATACCGTTTGAATACCTTTTCTACAAAATTACATTTTTTCTCATTCTAATTATAATATATTTACTAAACTATGTCAACCTACTTTTTGCCGCTTTTTGAAAAAAGCGGGTAGTTACTTTTTGGAAAAAGTGGGCAAAAACTTTTATCACGGCTTCGTCATTTTTGCAATATAGCTTGATAATATTTTTGATTAACGTCACAAGCGGAGAGTGTATAATATTAGCTACGCATATTGACGAAGGGATAAAAATATGATAAAATATACGTACAACGAAATGTTGACACAAATAAATAATACAACACAAGGAGGTTTTTTATATGAAGAACTCTATCAGGCGTCTGATTTCTTTCACCATGGTCCTTGCATTATTGATTTTATCTGCTGCCGTATTGAATAGCTGCTACGTTATTAAAAGCGGCAAAATGAATAAGATCGAGGGTACGTATAAGCTGACGAGCTATCTTGGCAAGGGCGACAACATTGAGGAGCGCAGCATAGTTATGTATATGGTTATTTGTGCTGACGGTACGGGTTACTACGCATATCGCGACAATACCGAAACGTCCTATATTTCAGAGCTTCGCTGCAGGTTCATACAGGACACCGAGCAGGCGGGGTTCTATTCCTACGTTGAAATCGATTTTGGAACGGGAACGTACGAAAAGTTCGGTATAAACGCGCCAACGTGGGGAAAGTCAACAAATCTCAATTTTCAAAAGCCTGTTTGGAAGCCGATCGAATGGGGAGAGCCCCTTGAGATCGACTATAATATAAGCGTGGATTTTCTTCGCGTCGACAACGCGACCGATCTTTCCTATATAACCGAGGAGTTTGGAAAAGCGCCCTCTCTTCCCTACGGCGCTAAAAAATACGACGGAACGTATAAGCTTGAGGGCGTCTTTTTAAATGATAAATCACCCGACGTGGCAACCGTTCCTGATAATCCGTACGTCTATTACTACGTAACGTTTGATTTTGTGGATCGGACTGCGCAAATATACAATATGAGCAAGAGCAACGAGATCACAAGTACTGTCAGAATAAGCGATATTGCGCTTTTGTACGAAAACGGTAATTACCGCATTGACGTTGGTGGTAAGAGCTACGTGATTAATACACTGAATTCAACGCTTTCATATTCTCTTGATATTGAGGAGAATATCGACGACGGTTGTTACACTCTGCGCTTTCATCATTGGGGTGATATGAGCAAGGAGCAAATTCTTGACAGTATTGAGAGCGATGTGAGCAATTATCTTGCGACAAAGGATTTTTCCAAAGATTAAAATATGGGAGCAGACAAGAGTCTGCTCCCCTTCTTTATTTTTTAGCTCTCGCAACGATATACCAACGTTCGTCGGTGTCGCCGGCGGGTGTAAACTCAAAATCGGAATAAAATCCAATGAGCTCAAAGCCCGTGTCCTCGAGTGCTTTTTCTATTTTTTCTCTATTGTAGCATCTCTCGGTTTGCACCTCGTCGCGCCTTGCGTAAAGCTCACTTCCCTCTTCGCGTTCAAAAACGGTCAGCGAAAAATCACAAAGTCCGCTATCCGAGTCATAGAAGTTTTGCCACACACAAAAATTGCCCGTACCGCAATCCTCTTCCTCGTAAACATAGGAATTGTTGCCGTAAATATGCTCAAATTTGTGGGGCGTGTTCACGTCAAAAAGGAAAAGTCCGTCTGGATCGAGATAGTTGTGAACTAGCGAGAAGCATTTTTCGATATCGCCGTCCTCGGTGAGATAATTTATACTGTCAAGACAGCAGGTCACCGCACCCACCGTGCCGTAAAGCTCAAACTCGCGCATATCCTGAAGTAAGAACAAAACGTCATTCTTGAGTTCAAGATCGAATTTTCTGTCATACGCGATATTCAGCATATCGTAAGATCCGTCAACACCGATCATATCGTATCCGCGCTTTGCAAGCTCAAGTGTCATGCTTCCCGTACCGCAGGCGAGATCGAGCAAAAGCTCGGGTTTTTCGTGAAGATGCTTTTCAAAGCACTTTTCCACAAAGTCCGCCCACGCGCGGTAGTCCACCTTTGCGTTTATTTTGTCATAAACGGTGGAAATTGCACCGTAATTGTCAAATTTATTGCTCATTTGCTTCTCCAAACTGCTTGAGGAGCTTATTTTCAAGCTCGGCGGCGGTGTTGTAGCCCATCTTCTTTTGACGGTTGTTCATTGCCGCAATCTCAAGGATAATGGGCAAGCTTCGTCCGGGACGAACGGGAACCGTGATGGAAGGAACCTCAATTCCGAGAATGTTGTAGGTTTGATCGTCAAGTCCAAAGCGATCGTACATTTTGCCTTCTACCCAGGGTTCAAGATGGATAACGAGGTCGATCTTTTCACTCATCTTAACTGCGCCCATACCGTAAAGACGGCGCACGTCAACAATACCGATACCTCTAAGCTCAACGTAGTGGCGAATAAGGTCGGGAGCGGTACCTATGAGCGTGGTTGCGGAAACTCTCTTGATCTCAACCGCGTCGTCGGCAATAAGACGGTGTCCGCGCTCTACAAGTGCAATTGCGGTCTCGCTCTTACCGATTCCGCTCTCGCCGAGAATGAGCACACCTTCGCCGAAAACCTCAACGAGAACACCGTGCTGAGTAATTCTGTTTGCAAGGTGAGTGTTGAGCAAAGCGATAAGGGATGCAAGAGTGGGAGAGGTCTTTTCGTGAGTTCTGAGAATCGGAACACTATATTTTTGGGCAGGAACAAGAATCTCCTCGCCAATTTCAAAGTTTGTGGTGATAACAACCGCTACGGGACGCTGCGCGAAAAAGGCATCAAGGCGCGCCTCTGCAAGCTCCCTGCCTATTTCAAAGAGGTATTGCATCTCCGCACGCCCGATTATCTGAATTCTCGTCGGCTCAAATACCGTGAGAAATCCCGCGAGCGCAAGTCCGGGGCGGTTTACCTCGCGGTTGGTTATAAGAATATCCTTGGATGAGCAAGGCATATAAATTTCATCAAAATGAAGCTCCTTTATGAGCTTTTCAAGCGTAATTGAGTAAAGTGAATTTTTCATTTTTCGCTCCTGCCTGTATAATTTAATCACAATATTATATCACATTAACTTTGCTTCGTCAATATCAGTTACAAATATTGACAAAACTCCGATCAAAATGATATAATTAGGTATAAAAATAACAAAAAGGAGTAAAATGTGAAAAAAATACTCAAAATAATAGGCATAATTGTTGTAGTTCTCGCGCTGATTGTCGCGGTTGGAATAGCCATTCTTTACAATAACGGACTTTCGGGCATGCACGACCACAGCGAGCCGATCGAGGGTCAAATCAAAGTAGCCTGCGTTGGTGATAGTATTACCTATGGCCACGGCATTTCCAATTGGAAGAAAAATAATTATCCCGCAAAGCTCGGAGAAATCCTTGGCGACGGCTATCACGTGGCCAATTTTGGCGAAAGCGGAAGAACTCTTTCTCCCGAGGGCGACCAGCCCTATACCGAGAGCGAACAGTATAGGCTCAGCCTTGAATACTGCCCCGATATCCTCATTTTTATGCTCGGCACAAACGATTCCAAGCCTGAAAACTGGCAGGATGAGGAGACCTTCCTTCGCTACCTCGACGAGATGCTCGATAGTTATAGAGAGGTAAACCCCGACGTAAAAATATATATTTGTACTCCCGCAACGGCATTCTTTGCCGAGGGACAAACCGAAGGTACTACAAATTTTGATATCCAGCCCCTCGTAGTTGATGATATTGCAAATTATACACGCGCGTATGCACTTGCTCACCTTTTGGAGATCGAGACTCTCGTTGACGTCCACTACCTTACGTCGGGACACCCCGAGTGGTTCGAAGCGGATAACGTGCACCCCGATAAAAATGGCGCATTTGCCATAGCGGAGCTTATAGCGAAAAAGATATTGAAATAGCCTTTTCTTCATTAATCAATATTTTTATAAAAAATGCTTGACAAATGTAAAAAATGTGCTATAATGTCATATGATGCGGACGTATGCGTCCGTCTCTCTGTCGTACAAAAATTCATTCTAATTGTACGAACTTAAAGTCCATAGGGAGGTGTAAAATATGGAAAAGGTAATCAATACTTATGAAAACCTGTTCATCGTTAGTCTTGCAAACGGAGAAGCCGCTGCGAAAGAGACCGTGAACAAATTCACAACATTGATAGCTAACAACGCAGAGATCGTTGAGGTAGCTGACTGGGGCAAACGCCGTCTTGCATATCTTATCAACGACGAGAGCGAGGGTTACTACACTGTTGTAACTTTCAAAACAGCTTCTGATTTCCCCGCTGAGCTTGACCGTCTCTTCAACATTGACGAAAATGTTATGAGAGCAATGACAATCAAGCTTGACGTTAAGGCAATCGAAAGAAACAACGCAGCAAAGAAAGCTCCTGTTGTTGAAGCTGAAGTAGTTGAAGTTGCTGAAACAACTGACGCTGAATAATTGTTCAAGGAGGTAAGCTAAGATGTCAAATCTCAACTTAAATAAGGTAGTACTTTGCGGACGCCTTACAGCAGACCCCGAGCTCAAACAGACACAGAACGGAATTGCAGTAGTATCCTTCACACTTGCAGTAAATCGTAGATTCACAAGAGGTGCTGACGGTCAGGGCAATTCACAGGCTGATTTCATCAACTGCGTAGCATGGAGACAGACAGCGGAATTCATCTCAAGATATTTCCACAAGGGTTCTTCTCTTTGCGTAACAGGTTCTATTCAGACAAGAACATGGACCGACAACACAGGCGCAAAGCGCTATGCAACTGACGTAGTAGTAGATGAAGCAATGTTTGTTGACTCCAGATCTGACAGTAATCAGTCAAGCTATGTACCTGATGCTTACGGTTCTCCTTCATTCTCAAACATGGGTGAAGCGCCCAATTTTGAGGAAGTAAAGACAGATGACGATCTGCCGTTCTAAAAAACGCTAACGAAAATTTAACAGGAGGATTTCATAAAATGGAAAGAACAGAAAATGCTTCTCGTCCGGTTCGTTTCAACAACCGTAGAAGAAAAAAGGTTTGTATCTTCTGTGAAGATAAAATCGCTTATATCGACTATAAAGATTCTGCAAAGCTTAGAAAGTTCATCAGCGAACGTGGCAAAATTCTTCCCAGAAGAATCAGCGGCACATGCGCTATGCACCAGAGAAAGCTCACCACAGCGATCAAGCGCGCTCGTCAGGTAGCTCTTCTCCCCTACATCGCAGACTAATTCTTAAAACAAGTCAAATAAAAAAGGACACCGAATGGTGTCCTTTTTGTATTTTATTTTGTCCACTTCTTGCCTTTTTTGGTTTTGAAACTGCCTGTGCAAACCATAATAAAGTCAACGAGCCAGCCAATGCCAAAAAGACCGCCCGTGCATAGCCAGATGATACCTGTGCCGATTTTACCTGCTAAAAAGCGGTGAACGCCGAACTCACCAAGGAAGAGAGTGATAAGTATTGCTGCAACCTTGTTCATAAATACCCCCGAGTTGTTTTTTGGAAAACGAAATTGTTTTCTCTTCGTTTTTATTATATTGAAAACCGCAAATTTTGTCAACATTTTTTGCTTTGGCTGGTTTTCACAAAAAAAGATGCCAATAAACTATTCAAAAAATTGCTGATATTTGGGCTCACATTTCAAAGCAGACAAAGCCTCATCTTCTGTGCCAAAAAAGGAAACAGACGGGCAATTTTGGGGCTCCCACCAACCGGGCTTTATGCCATCTAAATATCCAAAATGAGAATTCCAATCAAACTCATCAAAAACACATATTTCTTCGTAAATATATTTAAAAAATCCCTTATTGCTTTCCAAAACAACAAATCTTTTTGAATTGTCCTTGCTATATATGACCTTGCAGATTTTTCTTGAGCCTGTGTAACTAAGATCTTTGTCATGGAGGGACTTGACAATTTCATCGTATGGAGGCATTGGTACGAGTGTTGGTTCTTTATGTTTAAATAATGACTTAATCCTTTTCATATGCTCACCACCTTCTGGTTTTATTATAGCATAAATGCGAATAAGAGTCAATGATATTTTGTAGGGACCGGCGTCCTCGACGGTCCGTGCCATATGAAATCTAACTTTTGTGGGGAGAGCCGCGTCCATCCGCTCTAAATCGAAACCAACCCCACCTCGCCACCCAGATGGTGCCCTAACGGGCACTATTTTTGCCCACAAGATTGCTCGCGAGCGGCAATCATTGTTTGGTCAAAAATGCGAACTGGATCCCGTGCGACGACTCGCACGGTGCCGGTCCGAATTGGTGAGTGACAGCAAAAAAGATAGGACACCGTTTGGCGCGCCACCCAGAGAGTTCCCTTTGGGAACTAAATTCGCCGAGGAGTTCCCACGCAAGCGCGGAACGTCCTTTCGTCGAATTTGCGAACCGGATCCCGTGCGACAAGTCGCACGGTGCCAGCCCGAATTGGTGAGTGACGGCAAAAAAGACAGGACACCGATTGGTGTCCTGTCTTTTTTGGAGGCGCCACCCAGATTCGGACTGGGGGTAGAGGTGTTGCAGACCTTTGCCTTACCACTTGGCCATGGCGCCATATTTACTTAACACGAAAATTATACCACAAATAAAGTCAAATGTCAAGTCCTTTTCCCAAGATAATTGATATATCAGTTCACAAAAACCTTCTTGAAAAAACAAATTTTATGTGCTATAATATACTTAATACCACAAAAAGAACACCGGAGGTTCTAATAATGAAAAAAATCTCACTATTTCTTGCAATATTGATAATATTGTCAGTAGCAACGTCCCTCACATCCTGTAACGATCTTTGGACACCGCCCACGATCAACGGAGTGAGCCTGGAGAATTTCACTATAGTATATGACTTTGAAGGGCTCGATTATAACAAGAGAGCCGCTGAATATATCCAAAATATGTCCAACCAAAGATACGGCGTAAAGCTTGAGATCCTTGATGACAGCTCAGCACAGGGTGAGCACGAAATCGTTGTGGGTGAAACCTCAAGACCCATCTCCGAAAAGCTCGAAGCGGAGTGCAAGGGCTTTGAATTTGCAATTCTTGCAAACGAGGGTAGCGTAGCGCTTGAGGGCGATTACTTCGTTATTGCCGCCGCGGCGTACTTCTTTATGGAAACTTACGCTTCATCCGAGGCGCAGGTGTCCACGGTTCCCGAGACCGTTTCAGTTCACGAGCCCATAGTTAAGGAAGCTAAAAACTTCATTTTGCTCATAGGCGACGGAATGGGTGTTTACCAAACCAAGCTCTTCGAGTATATGGAAAATAACGTTGAATACAGTGACGGAGAGGACTTTTTCTACGGCTACCTCTTCCCTTATATGGGTAGCTCACGAACCGATTCCCTTTCAGGCACGACCGACAGTGCGGCAGGCGGAACTGCGCTTGCTTGCGGAATCAAAACTATCAACGGATATATCGGACGAGACGAAAACCTCGATGACGTGAAATCCCTCACCGAGCTTGCGGGTGAACGTGGAAAGGCAACCGCGGTAATGTCTACGGAGGTTAAAAACGGTGCAACTCCTGCATCATTTTCGGCCCATGCTGACGAGCGTGGCGAAACCTCGCACATTCTTAATTCAATATATGCAACTCAGAACAAATACGGCACAATAATTGAATGCGGATACAACTATTATAATACCAAATATATGGGCATTATCGAAGGTAAGGTAGAGGACACTCTTTCCAAGCTTTCACAAGATAAGGACGGCTTCTTTGTAATGTATGAGGAAGCATACATAGACAAGAATTGCCACGACAATAATATGGAAGGTACGTTTAATGCACTCGTTAGATTTAATCAGGTTATAGCGAGATTTATGGAATTTGCCTTTTATAATCCCGAGACCTTCGTGCTTATCACTGCGGACCACGAAACGGGTATGCTTTATCCCGATGAGGACGGAACTCTCGCATATCATTATGACGACCACTCCTCTGCCGACGTTCTCATCTTTGCATACGGTCAGGGCGCGGAGCTTTTTGACGGACAAAACGTTGAAAATATCCAAATCGCACACACCATCGCGGCTCTTATGGGCGAAGATAACTTTGGCGACCAAAGTAAGTACCAAAGCTTGACAAAAGGAAATAAATAATAAAAAAACACCGAGGAAATAAATCCTCGGTGTTTTTTGTTTATTACCAAATAACAATTCTCTTTTCGGGTGCGATGTACATCTGATCGTTTTCGGTAACTCCGAACGCGCTGTACCACTCCGGGAAGTTTCTGGGAGGCATATTCGCACGAAGAATGCAAGGACCGTGAACATCAACGGACAAAAGAAGCTTGCTGTATTCGGGTCTTGCCTTTTGGCACCAAACTCTTGCCCAGTTGCAGAAGTATTCCTCGTAAGAAGCGCCTTCCATCTTTGCCATGATGTGAAGAGTAACTGCCATACCGCCGTTGTCCGCCATATTTTCGCTAACAATGAACGCACCGTTTACCTTGCCCCAAGGAAGCTCAATGCCGTCGAACTGCTCGATCATCTGCTGTACCTTTGCTTCAAATCTCTTGAAGTCATCTTCCGTCCACCAATTGTTGATGTTTCCGTTTTCGTCGCATTTTGCACCGTTGCTGTCAAATGCGTGGGAGATTTCGTGACCGATAACTGCACCGATACCGCCGAGATTTTCGCTTCTTGTTTGCTTAAGTGAGTAGAAGGGAGGCTGAAGAATAGCCGCGGGGAACGTAATATCGTTAACGAAGGGGTCGTAACAAGCATTTACGAGGTGACCCGGCATAGCCCAGTTAGTAGGATCGGTGGGCTGATCAAGCTTTGCGAACATATCCTCAGCTCTGATTTCGCTAAGTGTGAGAACGATATCGTAAAGGGAATCCTCGGGATTGAATACGAGCTTTTCGTAAATTGCTCTTACCTTGTCGGGATAACCCATCTTAACGCCCATTGTGGAGAGCTTTAGGATTGCCTTTTCTCTTGTAGCTTCACCAAGAATTTCGTTTGTCTTGATGCGTTCCTTGTATGCGTCAATGATCTGGTAAACGATTTCGGTAATATCCTTCTTTGCTTCCTCGCCAAAGTATTTTTCGCCGTAGTAGATACCAACAGGCTCGGAATATGTGCCGGAGGCGAGATTGTAAGCAAATTTTTCAATAGAGGGCATCACTGCAACACCTGTGATAGCGCGCATGTACATACCGCCAAGCTCACGAAGCTCCTCGGAAAGATATGAGCAGCCCCTGAGAAGACCTGTAACATATGCCCAGTGCTTGTAAAGCTCAAGTGTTTCGGAGTTGAGAACACTTGTGAAGCTGCCAAAGTATCGGGGCTCGGTAACAACGATTGTTTCGGGGACTCTGCCGAATAGGTCGTTAAGAATTTTCTTGAAATCAACGGTTGAAAGCATACCTGCAACATTATCCGTGGGCATGGGATTGTACATTTCAACGTACTTTGACCACTCCTCGTTCGTCTTAACGAGACCTGCAAGGATTTCGTCGAAGGCGAGAGTGTCGGCAACGTATTTTTCCTGATCCTCGGGAGAGAGGTCGGTTTTTGTCATAAGCATCTTTGTTGCGTTTGTCCAAAGACCAATGAGCTGCTCCTTTTGAGCCGCCATCTCGGGTCTGTAGTATGTCGCGTCGGGAAGGATAACGCGCGCGCCCTGAAGGTAGGCAAGACGCTGCTTAGTGTTCTTCATGTCGGTGTCTGCGCCGAGATCGAAGGGCACGGGAATTCCTCTTGCCAATAATTTTTTGTATACGCGGCCGAAGTCCTCGAGGGAGCCTATCTCATTGAGAAGAGAAAGATTTTTAAGCGCGGGAGCGATGCCGTGCGCTGCCTTCCTGTCGGCATCCTTTGCGATAGCGTAGAGCTCGCATGCTCTTCTAAGATAATCGTTGGGATAGGATTTGCTCTCGGCCATAGCCTCAAACTCGCCCATCATAATCTTTTCAACACCGTCAGCAAGCTTTGCAAAGCCACCCGCGGTGGGCTTGTCGTCGGGAATAACGAGCTCGTCAAGTGTTTTTTGGTTGACGTATGTATAAAGATCATCTTGAATTCTGATATTTTCCATAGTTTTCTCCTTTTTACTTGGTTTTGACTTGATTATAGCACAAAATAACTTGATGTGCAATATGTTTTGAGGGTAAAACAAAAAAATAAACGAGCGGAGCTGCTCGCAGTGCTTTGTTCACACAAATTCCCTTTATGCGAACCCTACGGTGTTTGAGAGTATAACATTGTTTACCGTAGGGGCGAAAGTAACATTTTTATCGTTGCGGGGCTCGAGACAGTTTGTTGCGATGCAACAAACAACCAAGTATGCTTGGCGCATACTTGCCCTTTGCAAAGCTTCGCTTTGCGCGGGTCGTCGCCCTGTAAGATGCGGAATAAAAAACAAAGGACACCATTCGGTGTCCTGGAAGTGGGCTCGATATAGTTTGCCACAAGTGGCAAACAAACGAGTTTCCTTGATGGCTCATGCCATCACTTTGCTTCGCAAAGACGGAAAGCTCGCCCTTAACTCGCTTCGCTCGTTCGAGCCCTCACGACCGTAGGTCGTGCCAAAATAAAAATAGCACCCTATTGGGTGCTATTTTTGTTTTGGAGCGGATTACGGGGCTCGAACCCGCCACCTTCGCCTTGGCAAGGCGACGCTCTACCAAATGAGCTAAATCCGCATATTAATGGTGCCTCCGGTCGGAATCGAACCAACGACACGGGGATTTTCAGTCCCCTGCTCTACCAACTGAGCTACAGAGGCATTTGCCTGCCCTTTTTTTGAGGACCTTCTTGTGAATTAACTTCCCGTTGAAAGTTAATTCGAACTCTTTTTTGCTCTTCATCAAGCAAAATGAATCCGAAACAACTTTTCCTATGGAAAGTTGTTTCCTAAACAATTTTTGCTCCGCAAAAATTTTTTGGTGGCGACCCGAAGGGGACTCGAACCCCTGACCTCTAGCGTGACAGGCTAGCGTTCTAACCAACTGAACTACCGGGCCTCATTTGGAATGACTGGGGTATCCCCCACCCATATTCCTGCATCGAGGTGTTATTTACCCCCGATTATAAAAAATGGTGGAAACAATAGGGCTCGAACCTATGACCCTCTGCTTGTAAGGCAGATGCTCTCCCAACTGAGCTATGCTTCCATGTCGATGCTTTTGCAACGGCGTTATTTATTATAACAGGAGAGATATGGTTTGTCAAGGGGGTTTTGTAAAAAAAAGAAATCTATTTTCTAGGGGGCAAAAACCCCTCTTTGATGCCCCTGTAAGACAATTTTTGTCCTTGCACTTGCCTTCTAGTGTCTAGTATGATAGTA
>CANBDB010000022.1 GCA_947367285.1 uncultured Clostridia bacterium
CCCCCCCCCCCCCCCCCCCCCCCCCCCCCCTAATAATCCCCCGCCCACCACCGACAACTACACCTATTAAGTCGTCGGCAGCGTCAGATGTGTATAAGAGACAGGCTTATGGCTCATTACATAGAAAAACTCGAAAAACTTACTATACCGCTTGTTGTGCTCAACGGCACTGTCGCTTTCCCTGCGATAACCGTAAATTTTGAGCTTTCCGACAAGCAAAACGTTGCAGCGATAGAAGCTGCTAACAACCTCAACTCCTTTATTTTCATTGTCTCAAGAAAGGAGATATCCAACGATCCCGTAGATTTTTCAAAAATCTTTACCGTTGGTGCAATCGCAAAAATAAAGCAATCGATCAAAACTCCCGAGGGCAAGCTTCGTGTTATTGCCGAGGGTGTTGCTCGCGGTATTGCTGAAGAATATCACAATTTTGCAAACTACCGTGTCGCTGACGTTATATTGAAGGAATTAACCTTAACTGATCCCGAAACACTTCGTGTAGAGGCGCTCACTCGCGAGGCGCTTGCCGCTGTCGAAAAGATGTCAGGATTTTTGCCCGCGTCATCAAAAGAAATTTTGGCTACCATTAAAACTATCCAAGCGCCCGGTGCTCTTGCCGATTTCATTGCATCTCATATACTTGTTCGTCACACCGACAAGCAGGAAATCCTTGCTTGCTTTGAACCTCTCGAGCGCCTTGAAAAGCTCATATTCCTCATTGACGAGGAAACCGCTCTCCTTGAATGCGAAAGCGCAATACACAAGGAGGTTCGCGCGCGTCTCAACCGCAATCAAAAGGAATTTTACCTTCGCGAGCAGCTCAGAGTTATCAAGGAAGAGCTTGGCGACACAGGAGAAACAGATGAATATATCGAGAGAATTCTTGAGGCGAAATTCCCTAAAGAAATAGAAAAGAAGCTCATCAAGGAAGCGGAGCGCACCGCACGCCTTCCCTTCGGTTCGGCTGAGCTTTCGGTTATGAGAACTTATTTTGAAACCATTCTCGATATTCCGTGGAATAATTCCACCAAGGATAGAACGGATATCAAGGTGGCTTCAAAGATCCTTGAGCGCGACCATGACGGTCTTGAGGACGTGAAAAAGCGCGTTCTTGAATTCTTGGCGGTTAAGGAACTCAACCCCGAGCTCAGAAATCAAATTATTTGTCTCGTTGGCCCTCCCGGTGTTGGTAAAACCTCGATTGCAGCATCCATAGCAACCGCTATGAAACGCAAGTACGTGCGTGTTTCCCTTGGCGGTGTTAGAGATGAAGCGGATATCCGCGGTCATAGAAAAACCTACGTTGGTGCAATGCCCGGTAGAGTTATAAATGCGCTCATAGAAGCAAAGGTTAACAACCCTCTCGTTCTTCTTGACGAGATAGATAAGCTCACTCGCGATGCGCACGGTGATCCCACCTCCGCTCTTCTCGAAGTTCTTGACGGAGAGCAAAACAAAGCATTCCGTGATCACTTTGTTGAGCTTCCCTTTGACCTTTCCAATTGTTTCTTTATTGCAACTGCAAATACTCTCGATACCATTCCCCGTCCTCTAATCGACCGAATGGAGATTATCGAGATTAAGACATATACGAAGCGCGAGAAGATGAGTATTGCAAAAAATCATCTTATTGCTAAGCAGCTTAAGCGCCACGGTCTCAACAAGCGCACTCTTAAAATTGCCGATAGCGCAATTGAGGATATAATTGATTACTATACCCGCGAGGCAGGTGTGCGTAATCTTGAGCGCACTATTGCTTCTCTTTGCAGAAAAGCAGCACACGAAATCATTAACGATAACGTAAAATCCGTAACTGTTAATTCCGAAAATATTTCCAAATATCTCGGCGAGAAGAAATTCACTCCCGAAACGATTGAGGAATTCAATGAAATTGGCACTGTTAACGGTCTTGCATACACAGAGCTTGGCGGAGATATGCTCAAAATTGAGGTTGCCGCTCTCGAAGGTACAGGAAAAATTGAACTCACGGGTTCACTTGGAGAGGTTATGAAGGAGAGCGCTCAAATAGCTATCAGCTATGTTCGCTCCATTGCAAGTGAATACGGAATTCCCGCGGATTTCTATAAGACAAAGGATATTCACATTCATGCGCCCGAGGGAGCTGTACCTAAGGATGGCCCCAGCGCAGGAGTTACTATGGTAACGGCTCTCGTGAGCGAGCTTGCGAAAATCCCCGTTCGCCGTGACGTTGCAATGACAGGTGAGATCACTCTTCGAGGCAAGGTTCTTCCTATTGGCGGCCTCAAGGAAAAGACCATGGCGGCTTACACAGCAGGTGTAAAAACCGTTCTCATACCCCATGGCAATCTTAAGGATCTTAAAGAAATTGATTCCCTCGCGCGCGAAAATCTTCAGTTTATTCCCTGCAAGACGCTCTCCGACGTTCTTGCCAATGCTTTAGTTCAGAATAGCACGGTCGAGATTTTCAACGAAGCTCTCTCCCACATCACAAATAGCGACATAACTGCTCCTCAAACGAGCATTTACAGAAAGTAGGACAAAATGGCAGTAAATATTCAAAATACTTCCCTTCGTATCAGCGCGGGACTTGCAAAACAGTTCCCAACCGATCCTATGAAGCAGGTGGCTTTTTCGGGACGCTCTAACGTAGGTAAAAGCTCACTCATAAACACAATACTTGGCAGAAAATCACTCGCAAGAGTATCTTCAATGCCCGGTAAGACCATCACCATCAACTTTTATGACGTTGACAAAAAACTCTTTCTAGTTGACCTTCCCGGCTACGGCTACGCGAAGCGCCAATTCGAGAATAAGCAGGTTTGGTCCTCGCTCACGGACGGTTATTTTACTCAAAACAAAAATATTGACCTTCTCTCCTTGGTAGTTCAGCTCGTGGACTGCAAGGTGGGCATTACCAATGATGATGCTATGATGATTTCCTTCCTTAACGAGATGGAAATCCCATATATCATTGTTGCTACCAAGGTCGACAAGCTCAACAAAACTGATAGAAACAAACAGCTTGAGAAGATATCTAATGATGAGCTTCTTAACGAAGAAACAGTTATCATTCCCTTTTCTTCACACACCGGTGAAGGAAAAACCGAGCTTCTGAAGGAAATTTTCAAATATACCAATCTCTAAACAATAAAGGAGTTAATTATGTTTGGTTTTCTTAACGACATACCAATGATGCTTCTTGCCCTCCCTGCAATTCTATTGTCACTTTCGGTACACGAAGCAGCACACGGATTGGCGGCATATAAATTGGGAGACGACACCGCCAAAAATCTTGGCCGTCTTACTCTCAATCCCATGAAGCACATTAACCTCTTTGGTTTTATATCCATGCTTCTTTTCAATGTCGGTTGGGCAAATCCCGTACCGATCAATTCAAGAAACTTTAAAAATCCTCGCCGAGATATGGCTATCAGCGCTGCTGCAGGCCCTCTCTCCAATCTTTGTCTCTCGGTTATCTTTACCATTGTCTTGCGCCTTGTTTTGATACCCCTTGAGAGCATCAGCGAAGGGCTTTATATCGTATCGGGCGATAGATATTACATTGACCCCGCTCTCCAAGAAAACGGTACATTTTTGGTATTATCCTTGTTTGCGGTAATGCTCTATCTTGGAATTGCACTCAATCTAAACCTTATGTTCTTCAATCTCATCCCACTCCCTCCTCTTGACGGCTCGAGAATCGCATACGTTTTCTTGCCCGCGGATCTTTATTTCAAAATAATGAGATATGAAAGATACATTATGATCGCCTTTATAGCGCTTCTAGCAACCGGCATTATTTCAGTTCCTCTCGGTGCGCTCACCGGCGGAATCACAAATATTTTCTATACCGTTACCGGTATGCCCGAGGATCTTTTAACTATCGTTATCAGTAACATTATCAACAGCTTACCCACCTTTAGTATATAATTTATTTTTGCAGGAGTTTTCTAAATGGAAAGCATTACTTACCGCCTTGATCAGTTTGAAGGCCCTCTCGACCTCTTGCTGACTTTGATACACAAGAATAAAGTTAATATCGAAGATATTCCCATATCCCTGATTTGCGACCAATATATGCAATATATTACCGAGGCGCAACAAATGGATATGGATATCGCAAGCGAGTTCATAGTTATGGCGAGCGATCTAATGCTTATAAAGAGCAAGCTCCTTCTTCCACGCGAAAAGGAAGATGAGGAAGATCCCCGCAAAACGCTTACTGATGCCCTTCTTCGCTATCAGCAGGCAAAGGATGCCTCAGCTAAAATGCATCCCCTATACGCACTCTTCTCCGGTAGACAAATCAAGGACACCGACGAGATTACGGTTGACCGCACATTTGTTGCAGACCAGGACATTGAGGCGCTTTACCGCGCTATGAGACGTATTGTTGATTTCAACGACGCGATGGACAAGGCTCACAAGACGGCATTCACTCCAATGATTGCAAAGCCAATAGTTCCTGTTGAACATAAGATATTGCAAATTATGACGCGTCTTACGTCCAACAGATACCAAACGCTTGAGGATTTCGTGAGCGATAGCATATCGCTCCCCGATATGATAGCAATTTTTATCGGTGTGCTTGAGCTTGTTAAGACGAAAAGAATACTTCTCGTTGAAAATGACGAGGATATAAGCGATAATTACGGTCTTGAGACTGTGTTTACCTTGAACGAAAATTATGTACCCGAGGATAATGAGGACAATAAAGAGGATGAGGTGACTGAAGATGGAAGAAATTAAAGATTTGAATACTACCGAAATTAAAAATCCCACAGCCGCTATTGAAGCAATCATTTTTGCGGCGGGATATCCTATGAAATACGAAAAGCTCGCGTCAGTACTCGGGCTTACTCCCAGCGAGGTAAAAAGATACGTTTCCGAGCTTGCGGAAAAGTATAACGACGACGAGCACGGCATCATGGTGCTTATGTTCCCCGAAACCTGTCAGTTTTGCACCAAGGAGCTACATATGCCCTATATCAAAGAGGCTCTCGGCATCAAGCGTGGCGGAAATCTTTCCGCTTCATCAATGGAAGTGCTTGCTATCGTTTCTTATAACCAACCCGTAACACGTAGCTTCGTTGACCTTGTGCGCGGTGTGGATTCCAGCTATGCAATGAATTCCCTCGTTGACAAGGGTCTAATCGAGACCTGCGGACGCCTTGACGCGCCCGGTAGACCCATGCTCTACGGAACAACCGACAAGTTCCTCAGAGTTTTCGGACTCAATTCCGTCGACGAGCTTCCCGAGGTTGAGCTTCTCCGCGCAAGTGATGAGCAAATGGAAATCATGGCTCCGGGTGAGGAGTTCATCGAAGAATAAAATTAGCAATTAAGTTTTTGGAAAGGGGGAGAGGCATATCTTAGTATTATATATTTTAGTGGCAATTGCTATATTTCTTGCCCTCTTACTTTCAGTGAGGGTCACCTTAAATATCGTTTATCGCGATAAGCTCTCTATTTATTTACGAGTACTATTTATTAAAGTGCAACTCTACCCCACCAAAGAAAAGAAATTTAATGCAAAAAAATACGAGAAAAAGTTAAAAAAGAAAGAAAATAAATCTAATCCCGTTATAAGGGACAATTCTCAAGAAGATAAGCCCCCCGCAACTATTACCGACAACATCAAACTCGTAACCGAAATTTTGTCAGTGTTTTTTAAGGCTTTGCCAAGACATTTACACGTCAAACTCGCAAAGCTTCATATCAAGGTAGCTACGGGTGATGCGGCACAAACCGCAATACTTTACGGTGCAGTTTCGGGCGCTGTGGCTTGTCTTGTTGAACTTTTAGACTCAATCACCAATCTCAGCCACTTAAAGACTAAATCAATTTCAATCGTACCCGATTATTTGAGTGATAAGAGTGACGTTGACGTCAACATTTTTCTCTCCATCAGCAGCTTTGGTGCAATTAGTACTCTTGGCAAATCACTTTGGAAATTCATTATGTTAAAATATATCAAGAAATAGACGAAAGGAAAACTATCATGGCAAACGAAAACAAATTTGACGCGATGTTCAAAACATCCTTTGAGAACATTAAAAGTATGCTCGACAGCAATACCGTAGTGGGTAATCCCATCGAGCTCTCTAACGGTACAACAATCATTCCCATCTCCAAGCTCTCCGTTGGTTTCGCAACCGGCGGTGTTGACACCGGTGCACAGCCCCCAAAATCAAACAAATTCGGCGGTGGCGGCGGTAGCGGCATGAGTGTTACTCCCGTTGGTTTCCTCTCGATCTCCAAGGACGGCAGAACTGAATTTATAAGCGTTGAGGGCAAGAGCGCTCCCGACCCCGTTGAGCAGGCATGCGATCTCCTTGATCGTTCTCCTGAAATTATCCAAAAGATAAAGAACATCTTTGATAGCACTTCCGGCAAGCCTGAAGAGGTTGTTGTTGAAGAGATAGTTGACTAATAGGTTATAAAAGCTTACCTCGGCTAATATAATAAGCCGAGGTGGGTTTTTATGAAAAAATTATTATCCGTTATTTCGATTTTTCTTATATTACTATTTCTATTCCCGATTTTTATACCCGTTAGTGCTGAAATGAGCATTTCCGCACAGTCCGCTTGTCTTATTGAAGCGGAAAGCGGAAAGGCAATTTACTCCAAAAACGCGGACAAACGAATGCACATGGCATCTACGACAAAGGTTATGACTGCCATTGTTGCTATTGAGTCGGGTATTTCGCTCGATACAATATTCAAGACTCCTGTTGAAGCAGTTGGAGTTGAGGGTTCGTCAGTTTATTTGGCGGAAAATGAAAAGATAACCTTTGAGGCACTTCTCTATTCCCTGCTTTTAGCATCCGCAAACGATGCAGCCGTTGCTATTGCGATACAAGTCGCAGGCTCGGTTGAGGCTTTCGTTAACTTAATGAATGCCAAAGCGCAAGAATTGGGGCTCTCTAACACTCATTTCACAAATCCGCACGGACTCTATGACAAAGAGCACTATACCACCGCGCACGATATTGCGCGCCTTATGGCTTATGCTATGAAAAATGAGAAATTCGCCACAATTACGGCATCTCAAAGGAAGGTATTTGCGCGAGAAGGCGAGGGTGTAAGAGTCTTAATAAATCACAACAAATTACTTAAAACTTATGATGGAGTGATTGGTGGCAAAACCGGATTTACAAAAAAGAGCGGACGTTGTCTTGTCAGTGTTGCCGAGCGTGATGGGTTGCGCCTTATTGCCGTAACTCTGAATGCGCCCGATGATTGGCGAGATCATGCTACGCTTTATGATTTTGGATTTGACAACTATGAGATTCGCAAAATCCCCCGAGCCTACCTTTCCCTGCCCGTCATCTCGGGCAAAAAGGACACGATTAATTTAACATCATCCGAGCTATCAATTTTCATCTCAAAAAATGCAAATATAATTACCAAAGTAGAGATACCGAGATGGATTTTTGCCCCTGTGCATGAAGGCGAAAAGATTGGAAACGTAGTATATTATCTCAATGGCAAAAAAGTGGCTTCTTCCCATATCATTGCTACCGAAGCCATAGAACAGATGCAACCGAAATTTAATTTTTTTGATTGGCTATTCAATATATTAAAAGGACTGACAAAATGGAACAAATAAGACTGCAAAAATATTTTACTGACTGTGGAGTACTCTCTCGTCGCGCTGCCGAGGAAGAAATAAAGGCGGGCAAGGTCAAGGTCAATGGCATTCGTGCCGAGGTGGGCGATAAGATCGATCCCGAGGCCGACGTGGTTGAATACATGGGCAGGAGAATCATGCCACGTGAAAGCAAGAAGCACGTTTATATTCTTCTCAACAAGCCCTGTGGTGTAGTAACAAGTGCTAAGGACGAAAAAGGCCGCGTATGCGTAACCGATATCGTTAAATGCGGCACAAGAGTTTACCCCGTAGGCCGTCTTGACCTTAATTCTCAAGGCCTTATTATTATGACCAATGACGGAGAGCTCACTAACAAGCTCACTCATCCCCGTCATGAGATCCCCAAAATTTACGAGGTTGACGTTGTTGGCAAGGTTACAACTGAACAGTTGACACTTCTAAATTCGTCAATGACGATTGATGGCTATGTGCTCCTTCCCGTTAAAACCGAATTTCTTTCTAAAACCGAGAAATTTACAACCCTTCGAATGACACTTTACGAAGGTAGAAATCGCCAAATCCGAAAAATGTGTGAGCAGGCAGGCCTCAAGGTAGCAAAGCTTACCCGCGTGGCAATTGGCTCGATAACCCTTGGAACCCTTGAGGGCGGCAAATGGAGATATCTCACAAATGAAGAAGTAATTACATTAAAAAAATAGAGAAACGATTTTCGTTTCTCTATTTTTTCGTTAAATATGCAACTCGGTCGCGTCCAGCATAGTCCTTTATAATTTCACAGTTGAAGCCGTTTTCGTCAGCTATAATTCGAAGTGACTCCGCTTGGTCATAGCCAATCTCAAATAAAATAAATCCGTAATTATTTAGAAACTGTGAATAATCCTTGACAATTTTGTTATAAAATATAAGGCCGTCATCACCACCCCAAAGAGCTGCATATGGCTCATGCTTAACCTCTTTGGAGAGGGTCTCTATTACCTCGGGACGAATATACGGTGGATTGGATAGAATTGCATCAAAGCTGTATCCGTCAAGTTTATTCTCCTCGCTCAAAACGTCAAGAATCATTAAATCAACACGTTTTTCTACTCCGTTAAGCTTTGCATTTTTCTTGGCAACATCAAGAGTTTTTTCAAATTTATCAACCGCAACCGCTTGCGTATCACTTCTCTCGCAAAGTGTAGAAATCGCAATGCATCCGCTACCGGTACAAAGGTCTATAAATCGAGCGTTTTCAGGGAGAATCTCTATGGCTTTTTCTACCAAAATCTCAGTATCGGCACGTGGAATAAGGCAGTTTTCATCAACAAAATATGTTTGTCGATAGAAATCCCATTTCCCAACAATGTACTGAAGCGGTTCTCTGTTCTCTCGCCTTTGAAGTGCTTTTTCAAGTGCTTCGCCCACTATTTGCTCGTCGCGATGGCTAAAAATATATGACATTTTGTAGTCGGTAAACGTCTCAATAAGTACCCTTGCTTCAAATTCATAATCCTCGGGGGTAACTTTTTTGAGTCGCTCAATAAGCTCTATATAATTCATATTCCCTCAATAAAAAATATAAAATATTTTTTGTAAAAATATTGCTTTTTTTGTTTTTTGTGTTATACTGTAAATAGATATTATTAATTGGAGGTTGACCTTATGGAGAAGAAGACAAATTACGGCAAAATTATTGCAGTCACTCTTGCGGTAGTCGCAGCTTTTGCAGCCATGGCTTTCATCGTTTACAAATTGTTTGTAAAGGAGCTCGCTAAGGTTTATGCACACGAGAATCACGAGGATGATATGTTCCTTGAAGAAGATGATACTTGCGATTGCGAATGCATTCAGTGCGATGCAGCCGGTGACGTTGAATAATTATTTGCCAAATAAGGGTCCAAAGCTTTGGACCCTTTTTTTATTTTTCTTATTTTTTAAGAAGCTTTTGCTCTCTGACGTCAGTTCCTACGAAGAACAAAATATGATATTCACCGAACAAACGGCTCCATATTCTGTCCGTGTATTTTTTCTGAATCTCGTCCTTGCTGAGATTTGTACTGATAACCGTTGCTTTTTTACGGCTCAATCGGTCATTTATGAGATTATAAAGCGTGGACACGGAGAATTGATTGATTATCTCGGTACCAAGGTCATCTATAATGAGAAGATCGCAGTCAAAGTATCGGTCGATAAGAGCGGCGCCATCTCTTCCCTTAGATTTATAACGGTCAAATTCAAACTCGGAGAAAAGGTCGATAGCCCCAGTATAGAAAACGTCGTTACCCTTCTCAATAACCTTTTTTGCAAGCGCGCTTGAAAGATGTGTCTTGCCAAGCCCAGTACCGCCAAACATCAAAATACTTGGTGAGCCGATATCATTGAAATTCTCAGCATACGCCTTGAGATACTCCACGTTCTTGCGCATTCTCTCACGGTTGAGAGGATTTTTGCTATAGTAATCAAGAGAGAAATTATCAAAGCTTTGCTCTCTGATTAGTGACGCAAAGCCGCTGTTTTCAATACCTGCGAGCACAAGCGCTTCTCTCATACAAGAGCACATTTTTGTGTCAACAAAGCCTGTATCGCAGCATTTGGCACATTCGTACTTAACGTCAGTATAATCCACAGGGTATCTGTATGCCTCAAGAAGCCTTGCGCGCTCCGCCTGAAGCTCTTCGTTTTTATGTCTAATTTCAGCGAGGCGCTCCTCGTAATTTGCTTTATCAGCAAGGGCCGCTGAAAAAATTTCAAGACCAACCTTGGAGAGCTGTCTATCAATCTCCGCAATTTGAGGAATTTTGTAGTGAAGCTCCGCTTCGCGCATTTGTGCTCTCTCGCGTGCAATCACATACTTTTGAGAGTATTCCTCATATATCTTTTTGTAAATTGAAATATTGTAACCCATATTTTCTCCTACATTTTTTCGTAGCTACGGTCAAGTGCTGCCTTGAAGAACTCGTCCACGTCAAAGCTTGAACCGTCGTTACCCTTTTCAAGCTCGCGCTTTGCAAGAAGCTCGTTTACACCGTCCATATTTCTAACACCCTCGGCATACCACTTTTCAAGTATTGCGTTGGCATAGTGGATGGATGGCTTACTTGTTGCATTGACGGTAATCTCATATGCCTTTTCAATTACGTCAAGGTCATATTTGTATTCGCCAATCCAAGTTTCAAGTTGCTTTTTCTCCTTGGTAGTAAGCTTTCTACCGCCAATTCCGAAAACACCACGAATTTTGCCTTCAAGCTCCATCTTCTCTTCCTTAGCGCAAAGCGCTTCCTGAAGAACTGCCGCCTCGGTAAAGCCTTCGTCAAGGCAACTTACAGCCATTTTCTCTATGTATCTCATGGACTTTATCTCTTTTCGTGCACAATGGTGCATGAGAACGAGAATATAATCATTATCGAGTCCAAGGTAATCAACAAGTGCCATAAGAACCTTGATCTCGGATGCAGTAAATATTTTTCCGAGAATATTTTGACATTCGTCGATAAGTCCTATCACGTTTTGATGCTTTTTAAGGAGCGCGTTAAGCTCGGTGCTTGTATACTGAGGAAGCTCACTAACCTTTGCGCGCTTGGGAGTATTCTCCACAACCTCGGGCTCGGGCTTGAGTTCTTTTTTGTTTTCTTGGGTTTCGCCACAAACACTAATTATACCCGTTCCGCGCCAAAAGGCAATGGACGCTTCAACGTCCTTTTCTTCGCATCCGAGTGCTTTGGTTATTTCCAAAACGAACTTTCCTTCCCTATATTTTTCGGAAGATGACATAAGAAGAAGTACCTTGAGGTCAAACTTCATTGCCTTGTCAACATAGTCCGCTACATCGAAAGGAAGAACGAGAACACCCGTGCTATAATTAAAAACAATGCTGTTTTTTTCCTTTTTCTTCATATTAGCCATTTCTATCTTCGTTATATTTGCTTACGATTCGGTAGTTGAGCGTCATAAGCGAGTCGCCAAGGTGAACGTTTTCAATAACAAGATCGCTTTCGATACTGTGAAGCTCCTGTCCTGTAAAGTTCCAAATGCCGCTGATGTCAGTTTCAGCAATTCTATGCGCCATATCAAGTGTTTGCTCCTTGGGGAGAGTCAAAACCGCCATATCTACAGTATGTGTAGCTGCATAGCGCTCAAATTCATCTATATGAAGAATCGGGATATCGTTAATGCTTGTACCTACAAGATTTTCGTCAACGTCGAAAATCGCAACTATATCAACACCGCGCTTTTCAAACATCTCGTTTTTGGCAAGAGCGCGTCCGAGGTTACCGCCACCAATGATAACCGCCTGAAGTCCTGCTCCAACACCCAAAAGCTCGCAAATTCTTGCATAGAGATAGTTTACATTATAACCATAGCCCTGCTGACCGAAGCCGCCAAAGCAGTTGAGGTCCTGACGGATTTGGCTTGCGGTAATGTTCATTCTACGGGAAAGCTCGGATGAGCTTATTCTTGTTTTACCTTCGCGCATAAGAATTCTAAGATATCTAAAATATCTGGGAAGGCGCTTGATAACTGCAGTTGAAACATTTTCCTTGGAAGGTGTAGCCTGCTCGTCAGTTGTGTATAAAATATCCTTTTCCTTCATAAAATTGTCTCCTTATTTATTAGCAATATTAATTATTTGATTTGGGAAAAATTGTGGACAAAAAACCTTGATAAATCAAGTTTTCCACAGTTTCCACAGGGTTTTCCACAGGAATTATGTGGAAAACTTTGTCGAAATTAATCAAGGGGTGAATATGCGCTTGCGTTGAGTGATGTGTCGGCAAAATTGCCCTTTTTATACTCATAATAACCCGCAAGTGCAATCATTGCGCCGTTATCTCCGCAAAGTGAACGGTCGGGCAACGCGAGTTCAATACCACGTCTCTTGCACATATTTGAGATGGATGTGCGCAAATGTGAGTTTGCGGCAACACCGCCTGAAATTGCAAGCATTTTTGCCCCACTTTTCTCAAGTGCGGATTCAACCTTGGACGTTATTGCCTTTACTACGCAATCCGTATAGGATGCCGCAACGTCGGCAAAGCTTATTGCAATTCCCTTTTGGGTATTGGAATTTATATAGTTGAGCGCGCTTGTTTTAAGTCCTGAGAAGGAGAAGTCCAGGTTGTCTCCCTGAAGCGCGGGTGAGGGGAATTTTATTGCTTTAGGATCGCCCTCATAAGCAAGCTTATCAAGTGCGGCGCCTCCTGGATACGGCATACCCATAACCCTTGCAATCTTATCAAATGCTTCACCTGCCGCATCGTCGCGTGTTGTGCCAAGTTCATCAAAATCGGCATAGTCCTTAATGTGATAAATCGAGGTATGACCTCCCGAAACAACGAGTGCGAGGAACGGAGGTTTAAGACTCGGTGCCTCAAAATAAGCCGCAGCAACGTGTCCCTTAATATGATCCACCGGAACGAGAGGGATGTTATTTGCAAAAGCCAAAGATTTTGCAAAGTTCACGCCCACGAGCAATGCTCCAATAAGACCCGGTGAACTTGTTACCGCAATGGCACCGAGATCCTTTAATGTGATACCTGCTATATCGAGCGCCTCGTGTGTGATGCGTGACACCGCTTCAATATGTGCTCGGCTAGCAATCTCAGGTACTACCCCGCCATAAAGACGGTGTATATCTATTTGCGAGGCAACTATATTTGACCTTATATAAGGTTTTTCATCAATAATCTCTACAACGGAAGCCGATGTTTCGTCACAAGAGCTTTCCATTCCTAAAATGTACATAAATTACTTCCTAATCTAAATTTTTTATCATTACGAGAGCATTCTCTCGAGGGTCGGTATAAAAATTCTTTCTCTTTCCTGCCACAAAAAAGCCAAACTTTTCGTAAAGAGAAATTGCCGGAGCATTTGATTCTCTTACCTCAAGTGAAATCGACACTATATCTCGTCGCTTACACTCGTCAATCACGCCCGATATCACCGCATCCGCACATCCTTGTCTTTTATATCTTTCGGCGGTTGCAACGTTGATTATTTGTGCCTCATCAAGCACGGTGGTCACAGTGCAATAGCTGCCGAGATCGCTGTCCTCAAGGAGCACAACACAAAAGGCATCATTCCCTTCAACAAACATTTTGAGTGCATTTTCACTCGCAGGATGCGTAAAGGTGGATTTTTCTATTTCCGCAATAGCCTTGATATGCTCCGCTTTAGCTAAGTATATTTCTCTCATTTTAATATCCGAACATTCCCGTGAGAGAATCGTCATCCTCGATCCACTCGTTAACGTCTATCACGCGAAAGTTCTCTTTATCGTCGCGCACAACCACAAATGCTATACCCGCATTTATGACCTGCTTTTTGCACATCATACAGGACGTTGTATGGGGAACGAGTCCTTCATTCTCGGGATCTACACAAGCCATATAGAGCGTTGCACCAAGCATTTGATCACGGGGCGCGGCAATAATAGCATTTGCCTCAGCATGTACCGAGCGGCAAAGCTCATATCTCTCGCCGCGAGGAATGCAAAGCTTTTCACGCATGCAGTACTGAAGCTCGTTGCAATTCTTTCTTCCTCTCGGAGCGCCGTTATAGCCAGTAGAAATAATAACGTCGTTCTTAACGATAATTGCACCGTACTTTTTACGCATACAAGTGCTTCTTTCAGCAACTGTTTGCGCTATGTCAAGATAATAGTTTTCCTTTGAAATTCTATCCATACTGAACCATCCTAAAAGTAAAAATAACTATACATAGTATATTATAAATTAATCCCGTCAAAAAAGCAAGGGTTTTTGCAAAATTCCTCAAAATTAGCAAACAAAAAAGACCGCACCAGCGGTCTTTTCGTTTTCTTTAGTCAGCAAGAACTGTGATCTTACCCTGAGTAAGTTCAGTTACAACGTCAACTATACCAAGAACTGCGCCAACGCAAGGAATTACAAGCATAAGAATACCAGCTACAAGTGTCTTTGTGTTCTTTGTTTCAAAGTATCTGAGAATTCTGTAGATAGGAGAGATGAGTGTTCCCAAAACGAGAAGGAGAACTACCTTTGCCCACATAGGAAGGCTCTCAAATTTTGCTGTGATGTTTTCCATAAGTT
>CANBDB010000023.1 GCA_947367285.1 uncultured Clostridia bacterium
ATTTTTGACATTTTTGCAACCGCAAGTTGCAATTTTTACAAAAATATCTCCAAAACCTATTGACATTTAATTTCATATTTGATATAATAAAAATGTAAGTAGTAAATTCATCAAATATTTAATATAATTTCGTAACAACACGAATTTTTGGAGGTAATTATGACCATAGGACAAAAAATAACTCACCTTCGTACAAATATGAACATCTCTCAAGAAAAGCTTGCAGATATGCTCGGCGTTTCGCGCCAATCCGTTTCAAAATGGGAGATGGACCAAGCGCTTCCGCAAATCGACAAAATCTTGCAAATTGCAAATATTTTCTCTATATCTTGCGACGAGCTTTTAAAGGACGAGGTTGTTCTTTCCTCTTGCACCGATAGCGGCGCAAATAAATACTTTGGTACTGACGGTTTCCGCGGTGAAGCTAATATTTCACTCACGTCAATGCACGCATTCAAGGTTGGAAGATTTCTCGGTTGGTATTTTCAACGTGAGAACACGGACAAGAGCCGCCGCCCGAGAATAGTTATCGGTAAGGACACGCGCCGTTCAAGCTATATGCTTGAATACGCAATCGCATCAGGTATCGCAACAAGCGGCGCTGACGCATACATTTTGCACGTTACAACCACACCAAGTGTCTCCTACATTACCCGCCTCGACGGTTTTGACTGCGGCATTATGATCACCGCATCGCACAACCCATTCCACGATAACGGAATTAAGGTCATCAATCGCTACGGTGAAAAGCTTGATGACGATACCACTTCTCTAATTGAGGCATATCTTGACGGCAATCTTGCGCGCCTCGGTGTGGGCGGGGATGATCTTCCCTTGGCAACAGGAGATAAAATCGGCTTAATTCAGGACCACGTAAGCGGTAGAAACAGATATATCGGTTACCTTATTTCCGTTGCCTCTAATTCTTATAAAAAGCTCCGCATCGGTCTTGACTGTGCCAACGGTGCATCTTGGTCGATTGCGCGCGCAGTTTTCGGTGCGCTTGGAGCTGAGCTCTATATTATTGGCGACGAGCCCGATGGACTTAACGTTAATAGAGGATGTGGCTCTACACACCTTGAAAATCTTGTAAAGCTTGTTCGTGAAAAGCATCTTGACGTCGGCTTTGCCTTTGACGGCGACTGCGACCGCTGTCTTGCTGTTGACGAGCACGGCAACGTGGTTGACGGTGACAAAATAATGTACCTTCTCGCAAAGCGTCTTAAAGCGCGCGGAATGTTAAATGACAACACCGTGGTTGCCACTGTTATGTCCAATAGCGGCTTTGTTGCTTCTCTTAATAAGATAGGTATAAAATGCGTTCAGACCAAGGTTGGAGACCGCTTTGTATACGAATGTATGCAGGAAAAGGGTTACTCCATAGGCGGTGAGCAATCGGGACATATCATTATGAAGAAATATGCCACCACGGGTGACGGACTTCTCACTGCCATTATGGTAGCCGAGGAAATTTGTGACTCAAAATCCTCGCTCTCCACTCTCGTGGAGAACGTAACACTCTATCCTCAATACTTGAAAAATGTTCGTGTCAAGGATAAGGATGCCGTTATGAACGACAAGGACGTTCTCGCTTCCCTTGACGAGGTGGAAGCACTGATAGCGGGTAACGGACGCGCTCTCCTTCGTCAAAGCGGCACAGAGCCCCTCATCCGCGTTATGATTGAGGCAGAGACCGAAGAAAAATGCCGCGAATACGCGGAAATAATAGCAAATGCCATAGTTAAAGGGGGCCACGCGATTGGATAAATTGGTAAAAACAAAGGAATTATATGATTGCACAGTTCCCTATCTCGCTCCCATCTTTGAAGAGTGTGAGTACCCCTGGGAAATGCTCCCCAAAATCAAAGAGATTGCAAAAAAGCTGATTGAGAACGGAATCGAGGGTTACACCCTCATCTCCGAAGGCGTTCTTGTGGGAGAAAACGTAAAGATTTACCCCACCGCAACTATCGAAGGTCCAACAGTAATCGGCTCGGGCACGGAGGTGCGCCCCGGAGCATTCATTCGTGGCGGAGTTATCACGGGCGAGAATTGCGTTATCGGCAATTCGAGCGAATTAAAAAACTGCATCCTCTTAAACAAGGTGCAAATACCCCATTATAATTACATTGGCGACTCCATTCTTGGAAACCGCGCGCACACGGGCGCAGGTACAATTTGCTCCAACCTCAAGAGCGACGGCAAAAACGTTGTTATCCACGGGGATATTGAATACGAAACCGGACTTCGTAAGATTGGCGGAATACTTGCCGACGGTGCGGACGTCGGTTGCGGCTCCGTTGTAAACCCCGGCACTGTGATCGGCAAGCGTACATCCGTTTACCCCCTCACTTCCCTCCGCGGTGTTTATCCTGCGGACTCCATAGTCAAAGGAACAAAAGAGATAGTTAAGAGAATATAAAACAAAAGGCGAAGAATTTTCTTCGCCTTTTGTTATTTGTTAAACGAAAACCACGCGATAGTCGCGTGGTTCAATGAAGGCTTTGCAGATGAGCAGAAAGTAAATAAAAATTCAGAGCAGAATGAGTTTGTGCCAAAGGCTCCCTTGTGTAAAGGGAGCTGGACGCAAAGCGGACTGAGGGATTGTTTTGAGATAAATTTTATTTTTTTACAATCCCTCCGTCATTTTCCCCGGAAAATGCCACCTCCCTTTACACAAGGGAGGCTTGGTTTCAGTTCCGCTTGAGTGGATTTACGTAACAAATGCATGGCTGCAGGCCAATAAAAAACGAACTTGTGCGTAGATAAGGCTATCCCCTAAAATGCAAATCCACCCGCTTGGCGGGTGGATTTTTATTTTATTTTTGCTCAATATAAATCGTTTGTGTGTTCGTGTCAAAATAAATGGTATACGTTCCAAGAGCAAGCTGTATGTTGCGGTTACCGCCTTGGTATATAAATGAAACGGCTGTTTTGCTTTCATCCACCGTGTTATACCAAGCCTCGTCTCCGTTTTGTCTACTGTTGTAGATCTTAAACTTCCACGTTCCGGCATCACCGTTTGAGCGCGTAGCAGTAACTGTAATAGAATAAAGTCCGTTACCAAGGCTCTTGAGCTTATAAGCATCGTAAACTTCCCATTCAGTTTCGTAGAAATTACCGCGGAGATAAAGCTCCCATTCTATGTTTTGATTTTGGTTATTATTGTTGTTATTATTGTTGTTATCAGTATAGTCCTTATCGTCAAAATCAATATATTTTCTTATTGTGTTAAACTTTGCACTGATATAATCTCTGAAGGACATGCAGGAGCTATCCCCCGCGCCGCAGGACTTATTGATATCAAATCTAAAGCTGTAATTGCCCGCATTATGATAGGTTTTTGAGGGTCTAGTCTCATTTTGATAGAGATTCTTTGCAATATTGAAGCTTTCCTCAAATTTATCATTTGAGAGCATATGGCTCGCCACTACGGTCTTGATTGCCTCGATATACTCGTTCTTGTACAAGCCATTGTTATGAATGGTCTTTGTAAAGAGGGGGCTTCTTTGGTCTCCGCCAACATTGTAGCTTTGGAAGGGGCTATCGGTAGTCATACCGTTACCGTAGGGGTTCCAGGAGTTTACACCAAGGCCGCGGTCCATATCGTAAGGAATGAGGAGCATTTGACCTGTGTCAGCTCTGAAATAAATATAGGTATTGTTATAGTTGTTTCTAAGGTCGTCGGGGTTACCCACAATGTAGGAAACTGCCGCATAACGAAGGAAATTATCCACGTCGAGCACCTTTTCGATGGATGAACGGTTAGCGGAGCTTGAATTTATTGTGGAGATAAAGTTTCTAAGGCTTGAATGGTCGCTAGTCTTTTTATTGGTCTTGAGGTCATAAACGTAGAATTTAACTGCGTCCTCATCCTCAACACCGTAGGAACGGAAGCTTGTAAAGGTTGCGCCCTCACTTGTCCAGCCGAGCTTGTAGAGGTCGCCGCCCAGTGCTTCGGCAGGAAGATTTTTCTCAAGGAATATCTTATCAATGGGCTCATAGATAAGCCAAACGCCCGCGTGGTCTTTTCCGATATCCACACTTGCGAGATTTGTATGGGGTGCAAGAACGCCCTGCTCACGATAAAGCTCGTATGCATACGTCTCTCTGATATACGTGGGGTCGTCATTTCTATTCCAACGAATATCAATCTTCTCAAGGGTAGCAAAGGTACGGTTCTTTCTCTCCTTGCGAGCCGCCTCATCCGTCCATTTGAGAGCATCAGCACCGTAGTACTGCGCATCGTCAAAGGTCTCCTGGAAGCTTATCTTGAAATGAACAAGATTGTACATTCCGTCGTGATTGTTATAGAAAGAAGTTCTTGAGGTATTGCCCTTCATTCTAACGCCAACCTGCTCGATAACGTAGTAATGCTCGTCGCCATCGGGAGTGGTGATAGTAACCTTAAGATCCGCCATTCTATAAATGGGGGATTTAGAGCCCTTTGCGGAATAATTTTCGTAGTCGCGTTGGAGCTTTGCAAGCTCCTTGTCGCTTATGTCAAGCTCTAAGGAGATATGATTTTCAGGGTCAAAAAGAAGCTCAAAATCATCCATTTGATCCATATTTACGCTACTGTCATAGCTCGGGTCATCTACGGCAGGAGTCCCCCACGTGGTTGTTGTGGTTGTACCCGTAGTAATGGTAGTTCCTGTTGTACCCGATGTACCACTTGGCTTTTTGGTGGTAGTTGTTGTTGTATTGGAATTTCCACCCCCATTACCCTTGGTAGTGGTTGTAGTGGTAGAGCTTTCTCCACCGTTACCGTTAGTAGTAGTTGTTTGCTGTGGATCAATGGGTTCAAAGCAAGAAACGAGTCCAAGCATCATAACTACAATAAGTATTAAGGATATGATCTTTTTCATATAAATCTCCTTTTGCGCATTTTTATACATTGTAATTATAACCCATTTTCCCCTGTTTGTCAATAGAAAAAGCACCCGGAAAACCGAGTGCTTTTAAAGTTAATTATTTATACTATGTAGAATTATGCAAAGTTAGGAAGCACCACGAACTGAAGCACGCAATAAGCTGCGTAGATTCCGAGAAGTGCAATTCCCTGCCATCTGTAGAGCTTACCCTTGAAGAGAGGAGGCAAGGTCATAATTGCCATTACTGCAAATACAATAGGAATATCAAATACAAGAGATGCATTCATACCGAGGAATGTTGCCTCTGCGGGAACCTTGAAGGGGTTGATAGCAATCGCAGTACCGGAAACAAGCACGAGGTTAAAGATATTCGCGCCAATGATGTTACCGAGAGAAAGAGCACCGTGACCCTTCATAAGAGCGGTAATAGCTGTTACAAGCTCGGGAAGGCTTGTGCCGAGAGCAACTATAGTAAGAGAAATAATGGTTTCGGGAACGTTGAGCTGATGAGCGATAGTTGTTGCACTCTCTACAAGAAGATATGCGCCAACCGCAATAACCAAAGCGGAAACGAGAAGCATACCGATATCCTTGAGAAGTCCGCCCTTGGGAGCTTCATCAGAGGGCTCTGTCTCTTCTTCATGTATCTCAACCGCTTCGGGATTCTTTTTCATATTGATAACGTTGATTATCATATAAGCAACGAAGCCAAGAAGAAGAACGATACCCATCCACAAGTCAAACTTTCCGAAGAAATATGCGTTGAATGCATAGAAAACAGCTACCCCAAAGAAAAAGCTTACAGGGAAAACGAGTGACTTTTTATCTGCCTTACCGGGCTTAATAGCAATTGTGATAGCAGCGATAAGCGAAGTATTGCAGATGATAGAGCCAATGGCATTACCGTAAGCAACTGCTCCACTTCCTGCGGCAGCACCCATTGCTGAGGTCATAACCTCGGGCAATGTAGTACCGATAGAAACTACAGTAGCACCGATAAGAAGCTCGGGAAGGTGGAAACGCTTTGCAATATTGCTTGCAGCATCAACAAACCAGTCGCCGCCCTTAATGAGCAAAATGAAACCGAATGCTAAAAGAAAATACTCATTAGGAATGAATGAAAACATTTTTTAACTCCTTTTTAATAAATAATTTTTGTGATAACTAAATAATTATACATTATTTTCACACAATTGTCAACAATCTTCTATGTTTTTCTTCTTCTTTTTATAACCTCGGCAACGAGGAGAATCAATGTATATCCCACCGCATACAGGGGTGCCATTCCCCAAGCGGTCAAAAACGTGCCTTCAATAAGGGGCTCGGCTATATGAAATGAATCGCTCATATCAAATGCCTGCATCATAAATGCACCCAACGTGAGATAGCTTGTAAAGCCAAAGAATGTATAATGCCACTTTTTATATGTAATGTCAATTTGATTAAACATCAAGAGTCCAACAACGAGAGTGGCAGAAATACTGTGGTGCAACAATCCCGAGATAGTGGGCAGGTAGAATATAGACGATGCCTGTCCAACGTAGGTTGCGTAAATACTGCTCGCAATTCCACCAAAGATACCGAGATGCCAAACAAAGTGCAAAACTGCATTGTCCCTTTTGCCGAACAATACCGCAAGAGCTAAAACTAAGCTCGTCATACCGCAAAAGCTATCGGGGATGATGAGATACCACTTTACATCATCATATCTGAACACCTGCGAGAGTCTGTTGGTCATAATCGCAACTAAGAGCAATGCCGCAAGTACCCTTAAGAATATTTCTTGGTCCTTTTCATCCTTTGCATATTTTTTAGCCAACAAAAGCGCAAGACTTGCCACTAACGTACTAATAATTAAATAAAGAATATGTTCAATGCCAAATAATTGGGGCACCATAATTATTCCTCCATTGATATTAATTACAAAAAAATTATATACCTTAAAAAAACAAATGTCAAGAAAAGTTTTATTATAATATGTGTATTATTTTTTATAACTTCCTGTAGATTTGTTGGTTTAGATATGGTATAATGGTTTTAGAAAGTAAAAAACGAGGTAATATTATGAAAACATATTTTCCCGAAGTAAAAAAGAATTTTGGCTTTGGCTGTATGCGCCTCCCTATGATAGAAAAAGAGGTTGATACTGTCGAATTTTCTAAAATGGTGGATACATTTTTAGAAAACGGCTTCAACTACTTTGACACCGCACAGGGATACCTTGACGGCAAGAGTGAGACCGCACTGCGCGAGTGTCTCACGAGCCGTTATCCGAGAGAGGCATACATACTTACGGACAAGCTCTCCCCCCACCTTTTTGAGTGTGAGGCCGACATCCGTCCCGCATTTGAGCGCCAGCTCGAGGCGTGCGGTGTGGAATATTTCGATTTTTATTTGATGCACTCTCAAAATAGCAATAATTACGGCAAGTATCAGTCCTGCCGCGCTTATGAAATAGCTCAGGAGCTAAAGGCGGAGGGTAAGGTAAAGCACGTCGGCTTCTCCTTCCACGATAGCGCGGAATTTCTTGACAAGATACTTACCGATCACCCCGAGGTGGACGTAGTTCAAATTCAGTTCAACTATGCGGACTATGATGACCCGTCCGTTGAATCAAGAAAATGCTACGAGGTTTGCCGCAAGCACAACAAGCCCATAATCGTTATGGAACCCGTTAAGGGCGGTCATCTTGTAAATCTTCCCGATCGCGCTAAAGAGGTGTTCTCTTCCCTTGGCAATCTGTCCCCTGCCAGCTATGCCATTCGCTTTGCGGCAAGCTTTGAGGGTGTATTTATGGTGCTTTCAGGTATGGGCAATATGGATATGATGAATGACAACCTTTCCTATATGAAGAGCTTTGAGCCGCTTAACGCCACCGAACTCAAGGCAATAAACAAGGTTCTCGATATAGTTAAGGAGCAAGGAAATATTCAATGCACCGCCTGTCGCTATTGCGTGGACGGATGCCCCATGAACATTCCCATCCCCGACCTTTTCACCTGTATGAACGGCAAAAAGATGTGGAATGCGTGGAACTACACCGCGCACTATAAATCCCTTACTAAAGAAAGCGGCGCGGCTAACACCTGCATTGAGTGTGGCGCGTGTGAGAAAATATGTCCTCAGCACCTTCCCATTCGCGAGCTTCTTAAGGAGACGTCACAAGCATTTGATAATATTGATTGGTAAAAATATGCCCCGACGAAAATACGACGGGGCATATTTTTATTGATATAGTTCATCCTCTTCCCATTTTAACGGGTTTTCATAAATGTATTTTGATATTTCTTCGTAATCACACTTGTCGCGGATTATGTGGTCGTGGAATGATTGTTGCCAAATATTTTTTCCAATTTCCTTGTTAGAAAATCTCTTTAACGTCGACACAAATGCAGGCACAGTCGAATGCTGCTTAACCGTAGGGGGCGACGTCCTCGACGCCCCGTTTGGATGTACATATAGTATAATATGTATGTGATTTGGCATAATTACGTATTGTTCAACCGATAACTTTTCGTAATGTTCATTTATAAGGTTAATATATTTATCCACTATCCGTCCGCATTCCGTTAACTCCACAAGCGGGGCGTCGAGGACGTCGCCCCCTACAATATTAGATAAAATCTTGCGACGATTGTCGGTACATATCGTTATAAAATACGCTCCCGACTCGGAATAATCGTACCCTTGTAAACGATTTTTCTTTCTATTCGGCAATTTTTGTTCCATTTTCATCACCACCAATTACATTATATCACAAAATCCGCAGAATGACAACATTCTGCGGATTGATATTATTATTTAATTTTAGCAACCTTTTTCATGCAAATAGCGGTTCTTGAAGGAAGGTAGATAGGAAATTCACCAAACTCATTTGTGGTGTATACCATATTTTCACTTGCTCTATTCCAACCGCCGAACTCGTGTCTATCGGTTGAGAACACAACCTTGTAGTTGCCCTTCTTGTTCATCTTGAGGTTGTAACCCCAATAATCGTTGGTGGGGTGGAAGTTGAATACATAAATAAGATTATTTCTCTCGAACATCATAATCTTATTATCGTCATCTATCTGCAACCAGTGGGGCTCAGCGTTGAAGATCTTATATTCCTTGGCAAGCTTAACCATTTCATTATCAAATTTGAGAAGCTCGGAATATTTTAGGTTAGTATCATCCGCAAGATGCCACTGACGGCGGCAATAGAAGTGCGACCAACCGTTGCCCTCGCGTGGGAAGTCGATCCATTCGGGATGACCGAACTCGTTACCCATAAAGTTAAGATAACCTTCTCCGGCAAGAGTCATTGTAACAAGGCGAATCATTTTATGAAGTGCCATACCGCGATCAATTATATGGTTTTGACACCATTTACCCATATCGGTGTACATAGCCGCGTCACAAAGACGGAAAATGAGCGTCTTATCGCCAACGAGCGCTTGGTCGTGGGACTCCGCATAGCCAATATACTTTTCGTGGGGACGTCTACCCGTGAGCTCGCACCAAATGTGCCACATACTCCAATCCTCGTCACGCACGTCCCTTATAAGACGAATCCACATATCGGGTGAACCCATTGCAAGACGGTACTGGAAACCGATACCACCCTCGCTAACAGGCAAGCACATACCGGGCATTGCGCTCATATCCTCAGCAATTGTAATTGCATTGGGATTTACCTCATAAATAAGGTCGGTAGCAAGCTGAAGGTAAGTTACTGCTTCAGTGTCAGTGTTGAGTGAGAAATATTTGCTATAATCAGTAAATGCAGTGCCAAGACCGTGATCGTGGTAGAGCATTGAGGTTACACCGTCAAAGCGGAAGCCGTCGAAGTGGTATTCCTCCATCCAAAACTTAAGGTTGGAAAGAAGAAAATGAATAACCTCGGGTTTATCGTAGTTGAAAAGCTTTGTTCCCCAAGCGGGATGATCTCCACGAGAACCTGCGTGGAAGTATTGAGTTACTGTTCCGTCAAACTCGGCAATACCCTCGTTTGTATTGCTAACCGCGTGAGAGTGTACTACGTCAAGGAGAACGGCAATACCCATCTCGTGTGCGGTGTCGATAAGCTTCTTAAGATCGTTGCACTTACCGAATTTAGAGGAAGCTGCAAAGAAGCTGGAAACCTGATATCCAAAGGAGCCGTAGTAGGGGTGCTCCATAATCGCCATAATTTGAATAGTGTTGTATCCCGCTGCCTTTACTCTCGGCAAGGTATACTCGGTAAACTCGCGATAAGTACCCATACCCTCGCGCTCCTGCGCCATACCGATATGTGTTTCATATATAAAGAGATTTTTCTGGGGCTTGAAATTCTTTTTCTTCCATACGAATTCGCCCTCGTCAACGATAGCGCCGCTCCAAGAATAATCGTGCTTGTCCTGCACTACTCTCTTACAGTAGGAAGGAATTCTCTCGAGGTATCTATCGCCATTTCTAACAATAGCCTTTACGCGACATTCATCCCAAAGAGTATGTTTGCCCTCAATGAAGATTTCAAATATTCCGTTACCAAGGTTGTTAAGGCGGTGTGACCATCTATTCCATCCGTTAAAGTCGCCCATAAGCCACATTTCATCTGCTGCGGGCGCCCATTCGCGATAGAACCAACCATTCTTGGTCTTATGGAAGCCAAAATAATGGTGTCCGTTAGCAAAATCGGACAAGCTTCCATTTTCGCCTACAAGCTGTCTTTTCTTGTTGTAATAGTTGTCCATTCTGAGCTGAATGTCACTCTCAAATGGCAAAAGCGAGGGGTCATATTCAAAAATTTTATAGCTCATAATTACCTCCACAGAGTTTATGCTTTAATTATAAACCCTTTTTCACTCATTGTCAAGAAAAAAAGCCGATAATCTGTCGATTATCGGCTTAAAGTTTTATTTAGTTAACTGTTGTTTTTGATATTGAAGCATATAGAGATCGTAATATCTTCCGCGCTTTGCAAGAAGCTCGAAATGATTACCCTGCTCTATTATCTCGCCGTGTGAAAGAACGATAATATTATCAGCGTGCTGAATAGTTGACAAACGGTGCGCAACTATGAGCATTGTACCGATATTCATCATCTTTTCAAGGGAGTCCTGAATAAGAAGCTCGGTCTCGGTGTCGATATTTGCAGTCGCCTCGTCAAGGATCATAACACTCGGCTTGTGAATGATAGTTCTCGCAAACGAGAGAAGCTGACGCTGACCTGCGGAGAAGTTATTACCTCTCTCACGAACCTCCTCGTCAAGTCCGCCCGTAAGCTTATCGATAAAGTGGTCCGCATTAACGTACTTGCAGGCAGCCATAATCTCCTCGTCGGTAAAGCTGTCCTCACGGAGCACGATATTGGATCTAATTGTGCCCGAGAACAAGAATACGTCCTGAAGCATCTGTCCAAAGTGGCGACGCAAGGAAGAAATCTTAATATTCTTAATATCAATTCCATCGATAAGGATTTGTCCCTTTTGGATGTCGTAGTTACGGCAAATAAGTCCGAGAATAGTGGTCTTACCGCTTCCCGTAGAGCCAACGAAGGCAACGGTGTCCTTCGCCTTTATCTTAAAGGAAACGTCCTTGAGAACCCATTCCTCGCCCTCGTATGCAAACCATACGTTCTTAAACTCGATATTGCCTTCAACATGTTCAAGCTCGATAGCGCCTTCAGTATCCTGCACCTCGGGAACCATATCCATAATGGTGAATATCTTCTCCGCGGATGCGAATGCGCTTTGAAGTCGGTTAAACTGATCCGCAAGGTTTTGAATAGGATCAAAGAAGGTTTGAATATACATATAGAAGGACACGAGAACGTCGGAGGTGATAACAAGACCCATAAAGCCCACGTCCTTGATATATCCCTTTGCCGCAAAATAGAACAGGCAAAGCTGACTTGAAACGTAGAGCATATAAATAATGGGACGGAAGATACTGAAAACGAATATCTGGTCGCGCATCGCCTTGCCGAGCTTATTGTTTTTGGCAACAAACTCGTTCTTTTTTCTATGCTCCTGATTGAATATCTGAATGATCTTTATTCCGGAAAGATTTTCGGAAAGGAAGGTATTGATGTCCGTTGTGCCGTCCTTAACGCGTCTAAACGCTCTTCTTGAAAACTTACGGAAGATGAGTGTAAAGAAGAATATGAACGGAACGAAGCAAAGTACCATAAGTGTAAGAGCATAGTTGAGCATAAACATTGCAACAACTATCGCAATTACAAGGAAAATGTTCTTGATGAGGTTCGTCAGTATCTGAGTGAACATCATTGAGATCGCGTTGGTATCGTTTGTAACACGGGTTACGAGCTTGCCAACGGGCATATGGTTGAGCTGTGAGTGAGAGAGACTTTCAATATGTGTGAAAACGTCCTCACGGAGTGCAGAAAGAATCTTTTGACCGATCTTTTGCAAAAGTATCGCCTGAATATATTGGAACACAAGCGACGTAATGAGAATAATAGCATAAATTGCTATATACATCAATAGCTCGTTTATCTCAAAATCGGTTTCAAGGAACTTGATGATAAATCCCATAAGAAGCGGAGAAACCACACTGTACGCTATTGAGAATACCATAAGAAGTCCAACGATAACAAACTGACCAATATGGGGCTTTCCGTAACGAAGCAAACGCTTCATTATTTCGGTGTCCTTCATATTTCTATCAAAGCCGATGGCTTCTTTATCATTTTTTATCGTCATATAGGCGATGGTAAATATCACGCTGAAGAGTCCAAGCATACCGCCTACGAACAAGAGAGGAAAATATTCGTGCATATTAGTTACCCTCCTTCTCTTCTTCAAGCTTTTGAAGCTCTACCATCAACTTGTAATCGGGGCAGGTCTCGATAAGCTCTTTATGTGAACCGACTGCAGCTATCTTACCTTCATCAACGAAGATTATCTTGTCCATCTTTTCAACGGTTGAAATTCTGTGAGCGATAAGAATAGTCGTTCTGCCGCGTCTATTCTCGCGGAGATTGTCGATAATCACCTTCTCCGTTTTTGTGTCAACGGCACTTACGGAGTCGTCAAGGATAAGTATGGATGCCTCCTTCATAAGAGCGCGCGCAATGGAAATTCTTTGCTTTTGTCCACCTGAAACCGTAACGCCGCGCTCGCCAAGCACCGTTGCGTACTGCTCGGGGAATTCGGAGATGTTTTCGTGAACGTCGGAGAGCTTTGCAGCTCTTACTACCTCGTCGGAGGAAGCCGCATCGCGTGAAAACGCGATATTATTTTCAATCGTATCGCTGAACAGGAAATTGTCCTGCGGAACGTACGCGCAGAAATTACGAAGTGTTTTGATAGGGATAGTATTTACGTCCCTACCGTCTATAAACAAGGTCTCATCGGGAACGTTATAAACGCGGAGAATGAGGTCAACGAGCGTGGTCTTGCCCGAGCCGGTTTTACCGATAATACCCACGTTTTCGCCTGCGTTGATCTTAAAGCTGATGTTTTCAAGAACGTTGTAATCACCGTCGGGATACATAAAGTTTAGATTTTTGAATTCGATATCGCCCTTGATAAAGTCCACGTTTTCAACGAACTTCGCGTCGCGAACGTCGGGCTTTGCATCAAGAAGCTCTGAAATTCTCTTAAGCGATGCCTTGCCTCGGCTCGTCATATCGATAAGCATCGACATTGCCATAACAGGCCACACAATTGAGGTGAAGTAGCTGTTGAATTCCAAAAGCTCACCAACCGTGAATCTGCCCGTATATACGAGATATCCGCCGTATCCGAGAATTATGCAGATAACCGATTGAACGAAAAACGTTACTGATATATGAAGAAGTGTTGATATCTTTGTGAATTCAATATTGATATCCTCATTTTCCTTATTGAGCTTTTTGAATGCCCAAAGCTCCTTAAATTCCTTAACGAAGGCCTTAATAACTGCAATGCCCGAGAAATTCTCCTGTGTGAAATCGGAGAGCTCTGAAAACTTTTCCTGTCTCTCTTCCCACTTTTTGGTCATAAATTTGCCAACAAATGAACCCACCACAAAAAGGAGGATCATGGGAATAAAGGCGAGAACTGTGAGGAATGAGTCAAGTCTCGACATCTTATATATTGCAAGACCCGTCATTGCAATCGCATCAACGAGCATCAAGGTTCCGTCACCAAAGCACTCGTTAATGGTGCTGAGGTCATTTGTAAAGAGCGACATCATATTGCCGACCTTATTAACCTGATAATACTGCTGAGAAAGATCCTTGCAATGATCAAACATTCTTTCGCGCAGGTCGGTCTCCACCTTTATAGCAGTACCGAACATACAAATTCTCCACAAAAATCTTCCCGCAGCGATAACGAGAATAGTAAATATCATTGGAGCGCATATTTTGTCAAGCAAAAAATTAAGATCAAACGGAACGTAAACTCCGTCCACCTTGATCATTCCGTCTTCACTTCCGAGACCCGATACAATGTAATTGTAAAACTCAGGTATTTCGAGCTGAAAGAAGTCGACGGCAACAAGAGCTATTACGCCTAGCAAGAGAGCCCAAAAATGCTTGATATAATACTTGTTAACGTATCTTCCAAAAACCATTGGCATTACCTCCCCTTATAAAAAAATCTAAATTTAATTATATCACAAATTTGCTTATAAATCAACAATAAAAATATCTCCCGACCTAACTCGGGAGATATTCTCGCTTTAATCTTCGTTAATTCAGATGCCGCTTATAATACGGGCTTTTTCGTTAGTCGCATCTACCACCGC
>CANBDB010000024.1 GCA_947367285.1 uncultured Clostridia bacterium
CCCCCCCCCCCCCCCCCCCCACACCTACACCTATTAAGTCGTCGGCAGCGTCAGATGTGTATAAGAGACAGAAAATACACTACTTTCTTCCCTTTTTGTGCCATTTTTTGCACTTTTTGTTTTTACACGCACGCGTGATAATATAATATATAATATAAAATTCAAAAAAGAGTTGACAAACGGGGCAAAATGTATTAAAATAAGCTGAATATATATTGTTATTTTTAAGGAATAATTATCTATGATTAAAAGCATGACCGCCTTCGGACGACACTCCGAAGCAGTAAACAACAAAAACATAACAGTTGAGATCAAGAGTGTTAACAACCGCTATTTTGATTGCTCAACACGAATTTCGAGAAGCTATTCCTTCCTCGAAGAAAAGATTAAGCCATATCTTCAGTCCAAGGGCATCAGCCGCGGAAAGGTGGATGTTTCCATTACCGTAGAGCCCATCGGCGGTGGCGACGTTTCCATTTCCCTCAACGAAGAGTATGCCAAGGCGTACTACGAGGCACTCAAGCAATTAAAGGAAACTCTCGATCTTCCCGGTGAGATCACCGTAGCAACTCTTCAGCGCGACAGCAATATCTTCACTCTCTCCAAGGTTGAAGAGGACGAGGAGCAGGATTGGGCGGATCTCACAGTAGTTCTTGACCAAGCAATAGAAAAGTTCATCACGGCGAGAGAGCGCGAGGGCACAAATATCGAGGCGGATCTTCGCAGCAAGGTAGATGCAATAAAGGAAAGAGTTAATATAGTTGAAGCTCATAGTGAAGAGGACGTATCCGCATATCGCTCACGACTTGAAGAAAAGCTTCGCACAGTGCTTTCCGACAACAAGGTAACTCTTGACGAAAACAGAATTCTCACCGAGTGCGCTATTTTTGCGGACAAGGTTGCAGTTGACGAGGAAATTGTTCGACTTCGTTCTCACTTTAAGGCATTTGAAGATATCCTTTCTTCAAACGAGCCCGTTGGAAGAAAGCTCGACTTCCTTATGCAGGAGATGAACCGCGAAACCAATACAATCGGTTCAAAATGCTCAAATTCCTCTATCGCCCATGTGGTAGTAGATATCAAATGCGAGCTTGAAAAAATAAGAGAACAGATCCAAAATATTGAATAAGGACGGACAGTTATGAAATTCATTAATATCGGCTTTGGAAATATGGTTGCTGTTGAGAGAATTGTCGCAATCGCGAGCCCAGATTCAGCACCTATAAAACGTCTTGTTCAGGACGCAAAGGAAGACGGAAGAACCATCGACGTTTCTTGCGGAAGAAGAACAAGAGCAGTTATAATTACAGATTCTGAGCACGTTATCCTCTCCGCAATAGGCGCGGAAACGATTGCAAATAGAATGGACGACACAACATACGAGGAAGAAATAGAGGAGGAAGAGGAATGAGTCGCGGACTTTTAATCGTTGTTTCCGGCCCTGCAGGAAGTGGTAAGGGTACGGTAAATTCCCAACTCGTGGCAACGGGAGATTTCGTTTTCTCCGTTTCCGCAACAACACGCGCACCCCGTCCGGGTGAGGTAAACGGCGTTAACTATCACTTTATTGATCGCGAGGAATTTCAGCGCCGCATAGACGAGGGCGGATTTCTTGAATACACAACCTACTGCGACAATTATTACGGCACTCCCTTAAAGGAAGCTATCGCAGTTCTTGAAAGCGGCAAAAACCTCATTCTTGAAATCGAATGCGACGGTGCGAAAAACGTAAAGAAAATATTCCCCGACGCAGTTCTCATTATGCTCATTCCCCCCTCATTTGCAATCCAGGAGGAGAGACTTCGTGGCAGAGGAACCGAAACTGAAGAGGTTATCCAAAAGCGTCTTGAAAAAGCAAAGCGCGAAATCGCACAGCTCGACGCGTACGATTATATCGTATACAATTATAACGGCGGAAGCGCAGTTGCAGCCGACGATATCAAGGCAATAGTGCGTGCGGAAAAACTCGCCCGTCACCGTCAGCCCGATGCTGAAAAGAAATATTTTGAAAATTAATTACTTATTTTAAGGAGATAATAAATATGCTTAAACCCACAATCAAGGATCTTACAAAGGACCAATACAACCGCTACGAGCTCACTCTCGCTACTGCAAAGGCAGCTCGCCAGCTCACTGACGAGTACGTTAGACAGAGAGAGGAAGCTGAAAAGTCAATGACAGGCAACAAGGAAAGCGATCGCAACCTTATCAATAACATTGACAAGGACCTCAAGGACGAAAAGGCAATTAAAAATGCTATCACTCGCATCAACGACGGTAGATACGAGATCTATCGTGAGGAGAACACTGCTCACGAAGTAAAACAAGAAGTTGAAGTAACTGAAGAAGCTTAAAAACGTTTATACGGCGGAGATTATTCTCCGCCCATCGTTTAGGCAAGGCAGAAAACGAGAAAGGAGAGAATTATGGGAAACAAATATGCCAAAGTCCATCTTTTGAATAATCCATATTGCATAGACCACGAGTATACTTATTTCATTCCCCACCCCCTCTCCGCAATCGTCAAATGCGGCTCATTTGTGGTTGTTCCCTTCGGTCAATCCAATAAAACTCAAATTGGATTAGTTACCGCTACAACCGATATCGAGCCCGAGGCAAAAACAAAATCCATTAAAATGCTCGCAAGTGAGGAAATTTCACTCACCACCACCGAGCTTGAGCTTTGCAAATTTATGAAGGATCAAACGCTCTGCACCATAGGTGATGCGGTGCACGCAATGATCCCCGCAGGCGCTCTCAAGGAGATAATTACCTGCTATAAAGTTGTAGAGGGTGCTAATTGTGATGACGACAATGCCGACGTTTTCCATTTTATTGCCGACCGTGAGCTTGTTTCAACTGAAAATCTATATCAAAAATTCGGAAGCTCCGTTTTTGCAACCGTTTCCGAGCTTCTTTCCAAAAAATTAATCGAAAAAGATACCATTATCAAAAGTAAGACCGTCGGCAAGGAGAAAAAGTACTATCTTCTCTCCGTCACAAATGACGAGCTTGCTTCCCTTCTCGGTACGGGAGAAAGTGTTGACGGCTTTAAAAAGCTCCGTTCCGAGATTCAAAAGAATATTCTTTCCCTTCTTTCTCTCCGCGAGCGAATGCTAGCCGAGGATATCAAGAGCGAGCTTGGGGTAATAGATGCCCAGCTCACAGCCCTTGTGAAAAAGGGATATATCAAAAAAGAAATTGAAAGTGTTTGGCGAAATCCTTACGAGGGCAAGGGTCGACCAAACCACGCGAAAGAGCTCACTCTTTCCGAGGAGCAGGATTTAGCCCTAAAGCAGCTTGTGACCTTGTTTTCAAAGGATGCTCCGTCCTGCGCGCTCCTTCACGGAATTACGGGTAGCGGCAAGACCTGCGTAATGATGAAGATAATCGACCACGCACTTCAGAGGGGGAACGGCGTGATTATGCTCATCCCCGAAATTTCGCTCACACCGCAAACCGTTGAGCTTTTTTGCTCACGCTATGGCTCAAGGGTTGCAATAATCCACTCGTCGCTTTCGGGCGGAGAGCGACTTGACGCCTATATGAGAATCAAGCGCGGCGAAGCAGACCTCGTTATCGGAACCAGAAGTGCCATCTTTGCACCCGTCCAAAATCTTGGACTTGTCATTATCGACGAGGAGCAGGAGCACACCTACAAGTCCGACAACAATCCGAAATATCACGCAAGGGATATTGCAAGATTCCGTTGCAGTAAAACGAATTCCCTTTTGCTTCTTGCAAGCGCAACGCCGTCAGTAGAAAGCTATAAAAAAGCCGTTGACGGTAAATATACACTCATAGAACTCAAAAAACGCTACGGAAAAGCCAAGCTCCCGAGCGTTGAGATTGCCGATATGCGTGAGGAAGTGCGCGCGGGTAATACCACCTCGCTTTCAATGCCCCTTCTTGATGCCATTGGCACCAATCTTCACAAGAAGGAACAAAGCATATTGTTCTTAAACCGTCGCGGCTATCACAATTTCGTAAGCTGCGCTTCGTGCGGTGTGGCAATAAATTGTCCAAATTGCTCGGTATCAATGACGCATCATACGGATAGAATATATCATAGAACCGAACTTGTGTGCCATTGGTGCGGCAAGAGAATGGCAGTACCCGAAATTTGTCCCGAGTGCGGAAGCTCACATATCAAGCCAATGGGAATCGGTATTCAGCTCATTGAACAAAAGCTCAAGGAGCTTTATCCAACAGTTAACACAATAAGAATGGACACCGATACCACCTCATCAAAGACTGCCTATGACGAAATGCTCAGTGATTTTCGCTCACACAAGGCTGAAATATTGCTCGGCACACAAATGGTAACCAAGGGACACGATTTCCCCGACGTTACACTCGTAGGTGTACTTAATTCGGACACCTCCCTGTATCTCAACGATTACAGAGCAAACGAAAAAACCTTTTCAATGCTCACTCAGGTGATCGGACGTGCGGGAAGAAGTGAAAAATCGGGCCGCGCACTCATTCAAACCATGAACCCCGACCATGATGTTATCCATCTAGCCTGCAGGCAGGATTATAAAACCTTTTTCAACAACGAAATTCAAACGCGAAAGCTTCTTTCATATCCGCCGTTTTGCGATATAGTTCTTCTGACCATTTCAGGACAGGTCGAAAGCGCGGTAATGAGGGATTCAAAGCTTGTCTACGATATGCTTTCGGAAAAGCTCGCCGGAGAATTCCACGATATTCCCGTAAAGGTTTACGGGCCGTTTGAAGCGCCCGTCTATAAGCTGGACGGCAAGTACCGTATGAGAATAGTTATCAAAACGGTGCTCAATAAAAAATCGAGAGAAATGTTCTCTCAAATTTACACAGTATTTAATAAGAGAAAAAAGACCGAGCCGCAGCTCTCGGTGGATTTTAATCCTTCTTCTCTTTGAAAGGAACATATATATGGCAAAATTAAAGATTGTTAAAATCGGTGACGAGATTCTTCGCAAGAAATGCCGTCCCGTAGAAGAAATAACTCCCAAAACGCTCCGCCTCCTCGACGATATGGCTGAGACCATGAGAGCCGCGCAGGGCGTTGGCCTTGCCGCGCCCCAGGTTGGAATTCTCCGCCGCATCGTTGTAATTGAAGTTGAGGAGGGCAACCTCATTGAGCTCATCAACCCCAAAATTATCGCCTATGCAGGCGAGCAGGTGGGTACAGAGGGCTGTCTCTCCGTTCCGAGCAAATGGGGTACGGTTAAGCGTCCCATGCACGTTACCGTTCGCGCTCTCAACCGTTACGGAGAGGAGTTTGAAATTACAGGCTCCGAATTTTTGGCTCGCGCCATCTGTCACGAGCTTGATCACCTTGACGGTAAGCTCTACGTTGATATCGCAACTGAAATAGAAACCGTTCCCGCTGAGGAGCGCAAATAAAGGAGACTTAATATGAGAATACTTTTTATGGGAACTCCCGACTTTGCACTTTTTTCCCTAAAGGAGCTTTGTGAGAGAGGCTATAACGTGGTTGGCGTAGTAACCCAGCCCGACAAACCCAAGGGACGTGGCTACGTTCTCACTCCCCCACCCGTAAAGGTGTATGCACTTGAGAAAAACATTCCCGTTTATCAGCCAAATTCTCTCAGAACCGAGGAATTTGCTTCCCTTCTTCAAGAGATCAACCCCGATCTTATCGCAGTTGTTGCATACGGCAAAATATTACCCAAAAATGTGCTCGACTATCCCAAATACGGCTGCGTGAACGTTCACGGCTCACTTTTACCTAAATATAGGGGCGCGTCTCCAATGCAGTCCGCAGTTATCAACGGCGATAAGTTAACCGGCATTACCACAATGTTTATGGCGGAAGGGCTCGACACGGGCGATATGCTTCTCAAGGCTGAATGTGAAATTGCCGAAAATGACAATTTTGAGGACATTCACGATCGCCTCGGAGCTCTTGGCGCAGATCTCCTTTGCAAAACCGTTGACGGACTTGAAAAGGGTGAGATTACACCCATTCCCCAAGACCATTCCCTCGCGACTCACACTTCTAAAATTCTCAAAGAAGATTGTGCAATAGATTTCTCCAAGGATTGCGACACAGTTCACAATCTCATTCGCGGTCTATCCCCCATTCCGCTCTCATTTACGCACACTCCCGACGGAAAGCTCCTCAAGGTGGTAAAGAGTGAAATTTGCGAGCGCGAGAGCGCAAATATCGAAGTTGGAAAGGTTCTTTCCCTTGAAAACGGAAAAATCCGTGTGTCTTGCGCAAGCGGTTCAATAAACATCCTCACAGTGCTCCCCGAGGGTAAGGGTAGAATGAGCGCCGCTGATTTCATTCACGGAAGAAAAATAAACGAAAACGATATTTTGAAATAATTTTACAAAAAAAGCGAGAAATCGCGGAAAGGACATAAAATGCCTTTTTTCTACTATTTTGACCCCACGATGATACTCCTTATCCCCGGAATCATCATCGCGCTTTGGGCTTCAATTAACGTAAATACAACGTTTGAAAAATACAACCGTGTGCTCAGCCGCAACGGAATGACCGGCGCTGAGGTGGCGGAGCGCGTTTTGCACCACCACGGAATATATAACGTCCGCATTGAGAGAGTGAGCGGAAACCTCTCCGACCACTACGATCCCCGTGCAAATGTAATTCGTCTTTCCGACTCCACCTATGCATCAACAAGCATTGCTGCGGCAGGTGTTGCAGCGCACGAGGCAGGTCACGCAGTTCAGTATGCAAAGAATTATGCTCCCATTAAAATGAGAGCGTCCATCGTAAAGCTTTGCAATTTCGGATCTCCCCTCTCCTTCGTATTTTTGCTTATCAGCTTCTTTGTTCCGATTGAGCTCGCTGACCTCTTTATAGGTCTTGCAATAGGACTTTTCTCCCTCACCACAATTTTTCAGCTCATAACTCTTCCCGTGGAGTTTGATGCATCTCGCCGTGCTATGGCAACACTCACGGCATCGGGCTTTTATAACCAAGAAGAGCTTTCGGGCGCAGGCAAGGTTTTGCGCGCGGCTGCTCTCACCTACGTTGCGGCACTTATATCTTCAATTCTTTCCCTTCTTCGCTTCGTGCTTATCGCTACGAGTGGAAGAAGACGTCGTTAATATGGAAAATAAAAAGCTCAGTGCCCGCGCCCTCGCACTTGACGTATTGCAAAAATGCGAGTCGGGTGGATACTCAAATATCGCACTTGATACTATAATCAAAAGAAACGATCTCACCCCACAGGACAGGTCTCTCTTGACGGCACTTGTTTACGGTGTGATCGAGAGAAAGATAACACTTGATTATTATATTTCTTCTCTTTCATCAATTTCAAACAGCAAAATTGAGAGGGAAACAAGAAATATTTTGCGCCTTGGACTATATCAGCTTGAGTTTATGGAAAAGATCCCTGCACACGCGGCGATAAATGAAACCGTAAATCTCGCAAATAAGCGTTCAAAGGGCTTTGTTAATGCAATACTGCGCTCTTATCAGCGAGAAAAGAACAAAATTGTCTTCCCAAATGAGAGCGATAAAATTCAATATCTCTCCGTAACCTATTCGGTAGGAGAGGTGCTCGTGGGCAAATTGCTCGAGCATTATGCATTTGAAGAATGCAAAAAAATTCTCTCCGCTTTTGGAGAAAAAACGCCCATAACACTCCGCGTAAACAATATAAAAGCAACTCGCGAGGAACTCTTTGGTGAATTTGAGGGTGCTAAGCTCACAAAATATTCACCCGACGGCATCATTGTGGAAAATGCCGCAATCAGCGAGCTTGACGCGCTTCGCGACGGTCGTGTTACCGTTCAGGATGAGGCATCTCAAATTTGTGTGCGTGCGCTCGGTGCAAGCTCGGGCGATACAGTTCTCGACGTTTGCGCCTGCCCGGGTTCAAAGAGCTTTGGTGCGGCAATGACAATGAATAACGAAGGCACAATCCTCGCCTTTGACATACACGAAAATAAACTCTCCCTCGTTCAAAAGGGTGCGGAGCGACTTGGAATATCGATCATTTCCACCCATGCACACGATGCGAGAAAGCCTATTGAGGAGCTTTTCGGTGTGGCGGATAAGATAATTTGCGACGTTCCCTGCTCGGGATTTGGAGTTATCGGTAAAAAGCCAGAAATTCGTTACAAAGACCCCACGGAGAGCGCAAGACTTCCCGAAATACAGCTCGATATCCTCGAAAACGTTTCAAATTACCTCAAGGTCGGTGGCACGCTTGTTTATTCCACCTGTACAATTTTGCCCGAGGAAAATGAAAACAATATCAAAAAATTCCTTGATAATCACAAAAATTTCGCGCTCGTTCCCTTTTCCGTAGGCGAGCTTGAAGTTAAGGAAGGTATGATTACTCTCCTTCCTCATATCCATAATACGGACGGATTTTTTATAGCGAAGATGGTTAGAAAAGAATAAATAGTACTCACAGCTATGAAAGGAGACTATCCAAATGAATGAACCTTTGTTTAAAAATAGCTTTATAAGAGATAAAAACACTGCCTTTGAGATTGTCAAGGGAATGTTACTTTTAACTTTTATAATGAAAGTTGTTTACGTTGTTTTTGCAATATCGCTGATGTCCACGTTGTTAATTGCTATTATTCAAAATCGTATTGCATCGTTGTTTAGTGTAAGCAATATGACAACTTATGTTCTTCTTCCCATTTTACTGATTTTTATGTGCGTTGTCTTAAGAACGCACAATACACCCAAAGGCGGTCAAAGCGAAGAATCGTTTGTTATTACAGACGACGAAATGATATGGACAAGTTCCAACACGATGCGTACATATGCTATCAAGGATATATATATGTACTATGAAACAAAATACTATATTATTGTGATCCCCAAAGGAAGAACTCCTATGATTCCTGCAATCAAAAAAGATTCCTTCACAATTGGAAACGCCGAGGATTTCATTGAATTTTTAAAATCCAAGGGAATCAAAGTTCAAAAATAAACTAATCTTTAGCCTTCCCCTGAGGGGAAGGGGGACCGCGCTCTGCGTGGTGGATGAGGGGATCGCCATTCGTGTTAACAATGGTCTTTCTCCGATAATTTAACCGTTTATACACAAAACATTATGGCTATTTATCATAATAAAAATTATGTTCCATTAGCGCAGTAATTGCGAAAAGAAATGACACCCGAAGAAAAACATCTTTGGTATGATTTTCTTAAAAAACTTCCGCTAACGGTCAACAGACAGAAAAACATAGGAAATTTTATAGTTGATTTCTATATTGCGAGCAAAAGCATTGTAATTGAAATCGATGGAGTTCAACACGATATGACCGAGAATTACGAGAAAGACAGTGAGAGAGATCTTGAACTTTCAAAGCTTGGCATAAAAGTGTTGAGATACACAAACAAAAGCATAAATAAAAATTTTTGCGATGTGTGCGAAGATATTCTCACACATTTGGGATTGACTTGGCGTGATGTGAGGAAAAGCTGAGAGTTGGTACAAACTTCGGTCCCCTCATCCACCACTAAAGCGGTCCCCCTTCCCCTCAATGGGAAGGCTTATTTATATGAAAGGAGGCACGAAAATGCAAAATCTTCTTAACTTTACATACGAGGAGCTTGAATCCTATATTTTAAGCATTGGCGAGGCAAAATTCCGCGCAAAGCAAATCTTTGCGCCAATGCACAAGGGTATATCTCCCGCCTCTCTTACCAATCTATCCGCCAAAACCAAGGAAAAGATATTTGAAAACGCGAAATATTCCCTTCCGAGAGTAAGAAGAAAGCTCGTTTCCGCAATCGATGGGACGGTAAAATACCTTTTTGAGCTTGACGATGGCAACTGTGTTGAAAGTGTAGTAATGAAATACGAGCACGGCACAACGATCTGCATTTCTTCTCAAATCGGATGCCGCATGGGTTGTGCATTTTGTGCGTCTACCATAGGCGGAAAGGTGCGCGACCTTGAAGTGTGTGAGCTTCTTGGTCAGATAATTGCCGCTCAAAATGATCTCGGTGAGCGAATCGACGGAATAGTTATGATGGGAATTGGCGAGCCTCTTGACAACTATGATAACGTAGTCAAATTTCTTCGACTCGTTGGTCACAAGGAAGGTCTTAACATTGGCTACCGCCACATTTCCCTCTCCACCTGCGGCCTTGTTGACAAAATATACAAGCTTGCCGAGGAAGATTTTCAAATTACGCTTTCGATATCCCTTCACGCATCAAGCGACGAGATAAGAAGCAAGATCATGCCCGTAAATAAGAGATGGGGAGTGGACGAGCTTCTCGACGCATGCAAAGCTTATTTTGACAAAACAGGAAGAAGAATTTCCTTTGAATACACCCTTATCGCAGGGGAAAATGACAGCGAGGAAAATGCTCTCGCCCTTGCGAAAAAGCTTAATTCCAAATTGAGAACAAAAACATCCACCATGCCCATCCATGTAAATCTCATTCCCGTGAATCCCGTTAAGGAAAGAGATTTTAAAAAGAGTGGCAAGGCGGAAATCAAAAAATTCGCGCAGGTGCTTGAACAAAAAGGCATACGCGCAACCGTGAGAAGAACTCTTGGAGCGGACATCAACGCTTCCTGCGGTCAGCTTCGTCGCGACGAAATGAAGAAAGAACAATCCATCGAAAGGGAGTAACTATGAACGTTTACGGTTTGACCGACAGAGGTGCGGTAAGAGAAACTAATGAGGACAGTATCGGTATTACCTGTCTTAACAATGGAATAGCTATTGCCGTAGTTTGCGATGGAATGGGCGGTGCAGCAGGCGGCAAAATCGCATCCGAAATTGCCGAAACCGTGTTTATGGACACGCTTGTTGCCGCACTTTCGAGTGAAGCTATTGAAAAATCAAAATTCGATAGCAAAAAGATCAAGCAAGCAATCAAGGAAAGTGTAGAAAAAGCCAATGCCGCAATACTTGAAAAGGCAAGAGAGGATCTTTCCCTTTTCGGTATGGGTTGCACTCTCAACGCTATAGTTTTTTGCGAGCAAAAATCAAAAGTATATTATGCAAACGTGGGCGACAGTCGCCTTTATATGATAAATAAAAGAGAGATAAAGCAGCTCTCCAAGGATCATTCCTACGTGCAAATGCTTCTCGACAACAAAGAAATCACGCCGGAAGAAGCGGAAAATCATCCCAGAAAGAACCTTATAACCAAGGCTCTCGGCATCAAGGATGAAATTGAGCCCGATATTGCGGATAGAAGAGTTTCGCTAAAAAGTGAGACATACTTCCTTCTTTGCTCCGACGGTCTCCACGGACTCATTTCCAAGGAGCGCCTTCAGGGTGTCGCTCTCTCCCCTCTTTCAATTGAGGAAAAGGTGTTTACATATATTCGCCTCGCAAACGAAGAGGGCGGATACGATAACATCTCCGTAATCCTTCTATCAACCAAGGGAACGGAGGTGGCTAAATGACGCAATTCGACTCCTTTATAGGCCAAACCTTTGAGGATAGATATACCATTGTCAACGTTATCGGCATAGGAGGCATGGCAACCGTTTACGGTGCCTACGACCAGGTGGCAGGACGCTCAGTAGCCATCAAAATGATGAACAAAAAGCTTGAGCATAACGCAAGACAGATCCGTCTTTTCATCAACGAGTCAACTGCGCTCTCCCTTCTCTCCCACCCGAATATCGTACAAGTCTATAATACGGCTATCACAAATAGCACTAAATATATAATAATGGAATATGTAGAGGGCATCACCCTAAAGAAGCATATCGACCACCGCGGTGCGCTCCCTGAGCGCGAGGTGCTCTACTATGCTACTCAAATCCTTTCGGCTCTCGAATACATTCATTCCAAGGGTATCGTACACTGCGATATCAAGCCTCAAAATATTATCCTTTTGCAAAACGGAAGCATAAAGGTTGCGGACTTCGGTATCGCTCGTCTTGATGCAATGCTCGATCGCTCCAAGGAAAAGAGCGACGTAGCACTCGGCACGGTCTACTATGTCAGTCCCGAGCAGGCACAGGGCAAAGCACCGCGCGCAGAGAGTGATCTCTACTCCCTCGGAGTAATGCTCTACGAGGCAATGACCGACCGCCTTCCCTTCTATCACGAGAATGCAACCGAAGTGGCAAAAATGCAAATCAGCAAAGAACCCACACCGCCGAGCGTTTATCGCCACGATATCTCCGTGGGACTTGAGCAAATAATTTTGCGCGCGATGGAGAAAAATCCGAAAAAGAGATATGCAACCGCGCAGGAAATGCTCACCGACATCCGCGCGCTCCGTCAAAACTCCAAAACTGTTTTCGGCAATGAGAAAAACTCCAGCCGCTACCGCATAATCGAGCGCAAAATAATTGAGAAAACTCCCAATATTTCCAATAGAGCTATTCAAGCGCTCAACGAAAGAGGCGCAAGCTTTGTTGAAAACCAGGGTTATTTCAAGAGAACGACCTCTCACTCGGGAGCATTTATTCCGAGAAGTGAACAGCTTCCTGCTCATACGGGCAGAACTGCCGCACATTCCGGCAGAACTGCTGCAGCTACAGGTAGAACAGTTGCCGTAACCGGAAGAACTCTCGCAGGGACGGGTAGAACTCAAAGAATCCCCTCGGGCAATCTCCCCCATATTCACTCTCAAAAGCTTCCCAAGGCATCAAACACAATAATGCTCGACGAGGAAGATATCAAGAGCATCAATGAGAGCAAGTGGCTCTCCATTATGCTCGGTGTAATAATCGCACTCATAGCGGTGGTGCTTATCTCCTTCGGAGTTTGGGGGCTTCTTATGTCCGCCCAGAGCAGACAATTAACGGTTGACACACCGTATTCAATTTACGAACAAGAAACGGAAATTCAATGGAATACAGAACACATGGAAAAATTCTAAAGGGCGTAGGCGGTCTTTATACCATAAAGCTCGTTGACGAAAAATCTCATTCCGAGATTTTTGATACACCTTCCCCTCTCGCGTCGCAGCTTGTTACTTGCTCGGCAAGCGGCTCTTTCAGACACAACCACATAAAGCCACTCGTTGGCGACAACGTGGAGCTGATCTACACCGACCACTCGCTTGCCGAGAACGACGCAAAGAACAAAGATATAAGAATAAGTGATATTTTGGAGCGCAAAAACGAGCTCATCCGCCCCCCGATGGCTAACCTCGACGTTATGTTCATCTCGATGGCGGCAGCAAGTCCCACACCCGTGCTTCCCACTATTGACAAGCTTATTTGCATAGCGGAGCATAATGACATAGAACCCGTCATTATCATAGGCAAATGCGACCTCGCACCCGAATATGCGAGAGAATTGCAAAAAATCTATCAAAAAGCAGGTTATGAAGCATTCGTTCTGAGCGCAAAAACCGGTGAAGGCACGGATGCTATCCGAGATTATGTAAACACTAAGCTCGACGGCAAAACAAGTGCTTTTGCAGGCGCTTCGGGTATTGGTAAATCCACACTCCTCAACGCACTTTTCCCCGAGCTTTCGCTTACTACGAACACTATAAGTGTTAAAATTCAGCGCGGACGTCACACCACGCGCCACGTTGAGCTTTACCCCATCAGCGATAAGGAAACCGCGGGATATATTGCCGACACACCTGGATTTTCACTCCTCGATTTTGAAAGATTTAATTTCTTTGATAAAGAGGACCTCGCCTATAATATGCGAGAATTTCGTGACTATATCGGCGAGTGCCGTTACACCAAATGCTCACATACCAAGGAGGAGGGCTGCGCTATTCTTGAAGCAGTAAAAAACGGCAAGATTTCAAAATCCCGTCATGATAGCTTCCTCGAAATATACGCCTCCCTCAAAAATAAAAATAAGTGGGATAATAAATAATATGAAATCATACATTTTCATCGGCGGAGAGGTGCATGGGAACGCCCTCGAATCGCCAATTCCCGAGGGCGCGCTCGTTATTGCGGCGGATTCGGGTTACGATAATGCCAAGGCGCTCGGATATGCCGAAAGATGCGATTTTATCGTGGGAGATTTTGACTCCACAAAGGAAAAAGCATTTTGCTCGCGAGCAAAAATTGTGCGCGTTCCTGCCGAAAAGGACGAAACTGACACTCAACTTGCTATAAACACAGCGCTCGAGCAAGGCGCGGACGAAATTTATATAATTGGCGGTCTTTCGGGTCGCCTTGATCACACACTCTCAAACATCTATTTGCTTGAATTTTTGACAAGCTTGGGTGTTTATGCCACAATTTGCGACGGAAAAAACCGCGTGCGCTATCTTAAAGAGCGCTCATCTTTACTCATTCCAAAGAGCGAGTATAAGTATTTCGGACTCATTCCCGCCGATAAAGAGGTTAAAGGAGTTACCATCGACGGCGCAAAATATACTCTTAAAAATGCAACCCTCACAAGAAATAACCCCTCCTTCGCAATTTCAAACGAGGTAGTAGAAAATCTTGCAATGGTCTCCTGTAAAAAGGGTGGACTTTTCGTAATCGAGAGCAAGGATTTGTCAAAATAAATACCTGCTTCATATAATGAAATTGACTACATAGGTCAAATTCATAGCCTCGAGGTGAAATATATGAAGATCGTGCTTTGGAAATCTCCGAATATCATTTCAACGTTACTT
>CANBDB010000025.1 GCA_947367285.1 uncultured Clostridia bacterium
TTTTAGAGGAGCTTTACAAGTGCCTCAGAAAGATGGGTAAGAGAATAAAAGTAAGCTATTTTTAAGGAGTAGGTCGTATGCGTAAGTTTGATACAAAGGTACAACATTTGAAATATAAGGTGCTACGAGAGGTGGCACGTCAAGCCTGGAACGATACGCTCCTGCAGAATGTCCTTGATATTCCTAAAACCATCGTTCCCGGAAAAACCTCCACCATGCGTTGCTGTGTATACAAGGAACGCGCTATTTTAGGTGAGCGTGTACGTATCGCGATGGGCGGCGATAAAGAAAACCCCAATGTTATTGAGGTTATCGATATTGCCTGTGACGAGTGTCCGGCTGCAGGTTACGAAGTGACCGATTCTTGCCGTGGTTGCTTGGCACACCGTTGCGAGGATGTATGTAAGAGGGGAGCCATCTCCTTTGATCACAATCACGTAGCTCACATTGATAAATCCAAATGTGTAGAGTGCGGTCAGTGTGCAAAGGTTTGTCCGTATTCTGCTATTGTTAACCGCAAGCGACCTTGTCAGGTTGCTTGTAAGATTAAGGCAATCTCTATCAACGAGGATAACGCTGCCGCTATTGATAACAATAAGTGCATCCAATGCGGCGCTTGCGTATATCAGTGTCCTTTTGGTGCGATTACAGATAAGTCCTATATCCTCAACGTAATTGATATGATCAAGAAGAGTGAGGAAAACAGTAAGTATAAGGTATATGCAATGGTGGCACCGTCTATTTCCAGTCAGTTCACCTATGCAAAGCTCGGTCAGGTAATCTCCGGACTTAAAGAACTCGGATTTTTTACCGTAATCGAAGCTGCACTCGGCGCTGATATGGTAGCTCAGGCAGAATCAAAAGAGCTTGCTGAAAAAGGTTTCCTTACCAGCTCTTGCTGTCCGGCGTTTGTGCAGTACATTAAATCGGCGTTTCCTGATTTACTGCCTTATGTATCGCACAATCTTTCTCCGATGGCAATATTGGCGAAATACATCAAAGGAACCGATCCTACAGCAAAGGTTGTTTTCATTGGTCCCTGTACCGCAAAAAAGGCAGAAGCACAGCTTGACAGTGTGAAACCCTATATTGATTCGGTTATGACCTTTGAAGAGCTTCAGGCACTTTATGACAGCTGTGATATCGATATCACAAGCCTCGACGAAGATGTCCTGGATAATGCTTCTTTCTATGGACGCATCTTTGCACGCTCCGGCGGTCTTTCCGATGCTGTGGCTCAGGGTCTCAAAGAACAAAATATTGAGTTTGACCTGAAAGCTATTCCCTGCGACGGTATAGAAGAGTGCAGAATGGCACTTTTGAAAAAGCAAAAAAATGTGCTTGATGCCAACTTCATTGAAGGTATGGCGTGCATCGGCGGATGTATCGGCGGTGCCGGCTGTCTGACTCACGGTGAAAAAAATAAGGCGCAGGTCGATGTATACGGCAGAGAGGCGTTTGAAAAGACTATCAGCGAAGCTACTGCTATTTTGAAATAGTCTGTTTTGTTCACACCTGTTCTTAGAAGGATGCTATTCAGCGACAATCGAAAGAGACAAAATATTAGCACTCGAACACCGAGAGTGCTAATATTTAACAGTTTGTTAAAAAAATAGTAACACAATATGCGATTTCAAGTACTATACTGTAGGTGTCGAAAGGAAAAAGACAAATATAAAATGAAAAGAGATGGTTACCGATGGGTTGTGCCGGATGTCCGACTAATGCCGACCTTGTCGGATGAAAACTAAATAGGCCGACATAATAATACTATCAGAACATTTGGAGGTATAATTATGTTCGAACTTACTCGCAGAAACAATAATCATCATGTAAACGCTTATAACCCCTTCCGTGAACTGGAAGAATTTGAAAGGAACTTTTTTGGTAACCCGTTTGGTTCTTTCTTCAGTTCGGGTGATCTTGCAGAATTCAAAACGGATGTAACCGATGAAGGAGACCACTACCTGTTGGAAGCCGATCTCCCCGGCTTTGAAAAGAAAGATATTCAACTCGATATCAGCGGTGATACTCTTACCGTTCGCGCTGAGCGTCATTCCAGGATTGAAGAAAAAGACAAAAAAGAAAAGGTCGTCCGTGTGGAACGCTCCTATGGTTCTTACAGCCGCAGCTTTGATATCTCCGGTGTTGATGCCGATCAAATCAAAGCAAAGTACGAAAACGGTGTTTTGAAATTGACACTCCCGAAGAAACAAGTTACCTTACCGGAAGGAAGACGACTTGAAATTGAATAATTGAATTTCCCGAGCTGCTTCACAACCCGTGGAGCAGCTCTTCTTTTGTAATTTTGAAGAAGGTATATTTTATGACGCAAACAGCAAGCATTTTTCTCAGTTTATCGATAGCTTTACTTGCAGGTCTGCTTCTCTCAAGACTTGCAAAAAAGGTACAGCTACCCGCAGTTACCGCATATTTGATAGCTGGTATTTTAATCGGTCCTTTCGTTCTCGGATCGCTTGGAACACAGGGAATCGGTATCACCGCTACACAGATAGAGGGATTCGGAATCATTTCCGATTTGGCGCTCGGATTTATCGCATTTGCGATAGGAAATGAGTTTCGTTTATCGCAACTCAAAAAGATTGGAAAACAGGCCACCATAATCGGTATCTTTCAAGCGTTATTCACCACCGTTGTAGTGGATGCAGTTCTAATTGGTATTCACTTTATAATGCCCGATAAGTTATCGTTACCCGCCGCAATCGTTCTCGCTTCGGTTGCTACCGCAACTGCACCGGCCGCAACCTTGATGGTAGTTAAACAATACAAAGCTAAGGGACCTGTTACAGACGTATTACTTCCTGTTGTTGCACTCGATGATGCCGTTGGACTTGTGGTATTTGCTATCTCCTTTGGTGTTGCTAAATCCATCGGCATAGGTAATGTTGATATTCTCTCGGTTGTTCTTGAGCCCCTTCTTGAGGTCGTTCTTTCCTTAGGACTTGGTTTTATTATGGGACTTTTGTTTACTATCTGCGAAAAGTATTTTCATTCCCGTTCCAAACGAATGGCTGTTTCGGTCGCATTCGTTATGATGACAGTTGCAATTTCTTTTCTTAAATTCCAGATCGGAATAGTACATATCATGTTCTCCTCACTTCTCGCATGTATGATGCTCGGTAGTGTATTTTGTAACATTTGCAAGGTTTCAGAAGAACTTATGGAACGTGTAGACAGATGGACAACACCTGTTCTTATCCTCTTTTTTGTTATTAGCGGCGCCGAACTTGAGCTTTCCGTATTTGCAGATGTAGCGGTAGTCGTTATCGGAATTATCTACGTTATTGCTCGCTCAATCGGTAAATATTTCGGTGCGGGAATCAGCGCGAGAATGACAAAATGTGATCCTAATATTATCAAATATCTTGGTATCACTTTGTTGCCGCAGGCAGGTGTTGCACTCGGTATGGCCATCAAAGCAATCGAACTCGGACCTGACGGTGCCATCGTCCGTAACATTACACTGTTTGCAGTATTGATCTATGAAATTGTTGGTCCTTTCCTTACAAAAATTGCCCTTACCAAAGCAGGGGATATCAAAGAAGAGGGCAGAAAAAGTGCTCGTGAAGAACTTTTTACAACAAAACAAGCATAACTGTAAAAACCATCTGTATGATTTGACAGATGGTTTTTCTTACATATATATGGCTTACCGATCGCTGTTGACTTGTTTGTGAAAGTCAAACTTTGTAAAAAAATTTAGAAATTTTTTCATTTACCTCTTGACAAGGTAGGTAATGTGTGTTATGCTTATACCAACCTAAATGGTAGGTAATTCGAAAGAAAGGAGAACGCGGTTATGAAAAAGCAAAACACTATCACCACTACTATGATGATGGAGATGTGCATGTGGACCCAGCTCATGTGCATGACTTGTTGCGCTTATCTTTCCGATGTACTCTCCACTCAAAGAGTAAACCCTTGTGCCGCCTAATTTTGGCGGAATAGCAATCTCTTACGCCCGGGAGACTTTATCGGAGTCTTCCGGTTTTTATTTTTTGTAAGGCAGGTAAGAAATCTCATGGAAAATTATTTTGAAAAGCTCGTCAGAGCAAACTTCCGATTTGGTCGAATGTGTCGATGTATATAACCATCAAAAACACATCAAATATTCGATTATGAAAGGAAATAATGATTATGTCTAATTACAAATTCGAAACTTTACAGCTCCACGTGGGTCAGGAAAATCCCGATCCCGCAACCGATGCCCGCGCGGTGCCGATTTATGCAACCACATCGTATGTATTTAAAAACTCCGCTCACGCAGCGGCACGTTTTGGTCTTGCAGATGCCGGTAATATCTACGGTAGGCTTACTAACTCCACACAGGATGTTTTAGAGCAGCGCGTGGCAGCACTTGAGGGCGGTGTAGCGGCATTGGCACTCGCCTCGGGTGCGGCGGCAATTACATATACCCTTGAGGCCCTCGGTCAAAACGGTGGCCATTTTGTAGCACAGAAGACCATCTACGGCGGCAGCTACAATCTGCTGGCACACACGCTTCCCAACTTCGGCATTACCGCAAGCTTTGTGAATATTCATGATCTTGCAGAAGTTGAGGCGGCAATTCAGGATAATACAAGAGCCATCTACATCGAAACACTTGGCAACCCCAACAGCGATATTCCCGATATCGATGCTTTAGCAGAACTTGCACATAGGCACGGTTTGCCGCTTGTTGTAGATAACACGTTTGGCACTCCGTATCTTATCCGTCCCATCGAGCACGGAGCAGATATCGTAGTTCATTCTGCTACTAAATTCCTCGGCGGTCACGGTACTACCCTTGGCGGTATAATTGTTGACTCGGGTAAATTCGATTGGGTGGCAAGCGGAAAATATCCTGCTATTGCAGATCCCAACCCCAGCTATCACGGTGTATCATTTGTTAAGGCGGTAGGCCCTGCCGCGTTTGTTACCTATATTCGTGCGATACTTTTGCGTGATACGGGCGCAACTATTTCTCCCTTTGCAGCGTTCCTGCTTTTACAGGGTATTGAAACTCTGTCACTTCGCTTGGAACGTCACGCAGAGAACACCAAAAAGGTGGTTGAATTCCTAAAATATCATCCGCAGGTTGAAAGGGTTAATCATCCGTCGCTCCCAGACCATCCCGACCATGAGCTATATCAGAGATATTATCCAAACGGCGGCGGTTCAATTTTTACATTTGAAATCAAAGGTGGCCAGGCAGAGGCTCACAAATTTATTGACAACCTTAAAATTTTTTCTCTGCTTGCGAATGTTGCCGATGCCAAGAGCCTTGTCATCCACCCGGCAACCACCACCCATAGCCAGCTCAGCGAAGAGGAGCTTGCTGATCAGGGCATTAAGCCTAACACCATTCGTCTTTCCATTGGAATCGAGCATATTGATGATATTATCGCCGACCTTAAGGGCGGTTTTGATGCAGTAAAGGAGTAATTATTATGTCAAAAATATATACATCTGCCACAGAGCTTATCGGCAAAACCCCCCTTCTTGAGCTCACACATATTGAAAAAAGCTTAGGTCTTAAAGCGAAGATCGTTGCAAAACTTGAATATTTCAATCCCGCAGGTTCTGTTAAAGACCGTATTGCCAAAGCAATCATTGACGATGCCGAGGCAAGCGGCAAGCTGAAGCCCGATTCGGTTATTATTGAGCCCACAAGCGGTAACACAGGAATTGGTCTTGCATCTGTAGCGGCGGCACGAGGCTACCGCATTATACTGACAATGCCTGAAACGATGTCGGTTGAACGCCGTCAACTGATGAAGGCATACGGTGCGGAGCTTGTCCTTACCGAAGGCGCCAAGGGAATGAAAGGTGCTATCGCAAAGGCTGAAGAATTAGCGGCAGAAATTCCAAACAGCTTTATCCCCGGTCAGTTTGTAAACCCTGCCAATCCAAAAGCACACAGGGAAAATACGGGTCCTGAGATTTATGAAGATACGGACGGAAAGGTGGATATCTTTGTTGCAGGCGTAGGTACCGGCGGTACAGTAACAGGTGTTGGTGAATATCTTAAATCTAAAAATCCCAATATCAAGGTTGTAGCGGTCGAGCCTGCCACCTCTGCGGTACTGTCCACAGGTGTCGCTGGACCTCATAAGATCCAGGGCATTGGCGCAGGCTTTGTTCCCGATGTTCTTAACACCGGCATTTACGACGAGATCATTCCCGTATCCAACGAGGACGCTTTTGCTACCGGAAAACTAATCGGCAAGAGTGAGGGTGTGCTTGTAGGCATTTCTTCCGGTGCTGCTACCTTTGCGGCTATAGAGCTTGCGAAACGCCCTGAAAACGAAGACAAAACCATTGTAGTACTTTTGCCCGATACCGGCGACAGATATTTATCGACACCGCTATTTGCAGAATAATGAAAAGCACCGGTGCCTTAGACTAAGGCGCCGGTCTTTTTGAAGAAAGGAAGTTTACTGTTATGTCTGCTGAAAAAAATCAAAATATTAAGCGTACAACCTATTGGTTGTGCATTACCGCTGTTTTTATGGCACTTAATGTAGCAATGAGTTCATTTGGCGTTCCTGTTCCCGGTGGTCATCTGTATATGAATGATATTATCATCTGTACCGCTGCCATCATATTAGATCCTCTAGCCGCATTTATGGTCGGCGGTGTAGGCGCCTTTTTGGGCGACTTATTCTTCTATCCGCTTCCGATGTTTGTTTCCCTCGTAACTCACGGCCTGCAGGCGGTAGTAATTTCGATATTCTCCCATTACGTACTCAAAAAGCATCCGGTGCTCTCTTCCGGAATCGGTGTAACGATCGGTGCCGTTATTATGGTAGTAGGTTATTCTCTCGGCAGAGCCTTTATTTACAGCACACCGGAATATGCTGTTCTCAAACTGCCTTATCAGATTTTGCAGGCAGGAGTCGGTGCTATAGTCGGCATGATACTTTGCTGGAAGTGCAAGCTCGTAGAACTGTTTAACAAGAAAGGTTTGTTAAAATGACAGAAAGAGTTATTTATCTTGATAATGCCGCAACAACAAAAATGAGTAAGTCTGCAATTAACGCAATGCTACCCTACATGGATAGCATTTACGGCAATCCGTCAAGCCTTCATTCCGTAGGACAGAAAGCAAACGAGGCACTTGTAAATGCCCGTGAGCGTATCGCAAAATTGCTTGGATGTGAGGCAAGAGAAATCACTTTTACATCGGGCGGTAGCGAAGCGGATAATCAGGCAATTGTTTCTGCCGCAAGATTTGGCAAAAGCAAAGGGAAGAAGCATATTATTTCAACCGCTTTTGAACATCATGCCGTTTTGCATACACTGAGTAAACTTGAAAAGGAAGGCTTTGAAATTACACTTCTTGACGTTCATGAAAACGGGCTTGTAACTCCCGAAGAGGTGCGTGAAGCCATTCGAGAAAACACCTGCCTTGTTACAATTATGTATGCCAATAACGAAATAGGCACCATTCAGCCCATTAAAGAGATCGGTGACATTTGCCGTGAAAAAGGTGTAATTTTTCATACCGATGCGGTGCAGGTAGCTGGACATCTGCATATTGATGTTAAGGAACAGAATATAGATATGCTGTCTTTGTCGGCGCATAAATTTCACGGTCCGAAAGGAATAGGTGCCTTATATGCAAGAAAAGGAATAAGACTTACAAGCCTTATTGAAGGCGGCGCACAGGAACGAGGCAAGCGTGCAGGCACCGAGAACATTCCCGCCATTATGGGAATGGCGGCGGCTCTTGAAGAGTCCTGCAGCCGTATAGATGAAAACGCAGAAATATTAACAGCTTTGCGGGATAAACTGATTGCCGGACTTTCGGAGATTCCTCATTCTATCCTCAATGGTGATGCAAAAAAGAGACTGCCCGGCAATGTGAACTTCTGCTTTGAGGGCATTGAAGGTGAATCCTTACTCTTGCTTCTCGACGATAAGGGGATTTGTGTTTCGTCGGGTTCAGCTTGCACTTCGGGATCTCTTGATCCGAGCCATGTGCTCCTTGCCATTGGCAGAGTACACGATATCGCTCACGGCTCACTGCGGCTGTCTTTGAGTGATGAAAACACAGAGGAAGAGATTGAATACACAATAAGTGCCGTAAAAGAGGTTGTAGAATATCTGCGTAGTATTTCACCAATTTGGCGAGATCTTGTAAACGGCAAGAAAGAATTTATTATAAAGTGAGGTTGTATTATGGCTTTATACAGTGAAAAATTAATGGATCATTTCCGCAATCCCCGTAATATAGGCGTGATTGAAGATGCTGACGGAATCGGTGAAGTTGGCAACGCCAAGTGCGGCGATATTATGAAGATCTATCTAAAAATAGAAAATGACATCATAACAGATGTAAAATTTGAGACCTTTGGTTGTGGCTCGGCTATCGCATCCAGTTCAATGGCAACTGAGCTTATTAAGGGCAAGCCTGTCGGGGAGGCTTTAAGTCTTACCAACAAAGCCGTTGTGGAAGCTCTTGACGGCCTTCCTGCACATAAGCTGCATTGCTCCGTCCTTGCGGAAGAGGCGATCAAGGCTGCACTAAAGGACTACTACGACAAAAACGGAATTGAATATGACCACTCACTATTTCCCAACTGTGAGAGCTGTGGTCGTTGTTGCGAGATATCATGAAAGCGCTGATTGCTATGAGCGGAGGAGTGGACTCCTCCCTTGCGGCGAAGTTAATGAAGGACAAAGGGTTTGATTGTATCGGCTGCACGATGAAGCTCTATCACAATGAAGATGCAGGAATCGAGAGCTCCCGCACCTGTTGTTCTCTTGACGATGTTGAGGTTGCAAGGAGTGTAGCCTATAAGCTCGGGATGCCGTTCTACGTGTTCAATTTTACTGATGCCTTCCGTGATACGGTCATTCGAAAATTTATCGAAAGCTATGAAAACGGAATTACCCCGAATCCGTGTATAGACTGCAACCGCTATATGAAGTTTGACAAGCTATACGAAAGAGCGAAAACACTCGGTTGCGATTATATCGTAACGGGGCATTATGCCAGAATAGAAGAAGAAAACGGTAAATTTGTACTGAAAAAAGCATTAGACGAAACAAAGGATCAGAGCTATGTCCTATATTCCATGACACAGGATCAGCTTGTGCACACCATGTTTCCGATTGGCAGTATGCAAAAGACTGAAGTCCGTGCCATAGCCAAAGAAAGCGGGTTTGTTAATGCTGACAAACCCGATAGTCAGGATATTTGCTTTGTACCGAATGGAGATTATGCAAGCGTGATAGAGTTACAAACAGGAAAAGAATCTGCCGAGGGAAATTTTGTGGATAAACAAGGTAATAATCTCGGACGGCACAAGGGTGTGATTCATTACACCATAGGTCAGCGAAAAGGGCTTGGTGTTTCGAGCACAGAGCCTCTGTATGTATGCAATATCTGCCCGAAAGATGGCAATGTTGTTCTCGGCAGTAATGACGATCTGTTCAGCCGTGAGGCAGATGTATCCGATTTTAACTGGATAAGCGGTGAAGTACCTGGGAGCGAGTTTCGCTGCAAGGCCAAAATACGCTACCGTCAACCGGAACAGTGGGTAACCGTTATCCCTACGGGAGCTGATACCGTTCATATCGTTTTCGACGAGCCGCAACGGGCAATCACACCCGGACAAGCCGCTGTTTTTTATGACGGAGATACTGTGTTGGGCGGAGGAACGATAAAATAATGATATTTACTTGATTTACCTACCCGTTTGGGTGTATAATTAAACGGAAGATAAAAAAAGGAATGTTTTTATGAAAATTATTGATTTACTTAAAAGAGATACTCTTTCTCTTTCTTTTGAGGTTTTTCCACCCAAAACAGATACTGCCTTTGCAAATGTACGAACTGCTACCGAGGAGATTGCTAAACTTTGCCCCAGTTTTATGAGCGTTACATACGGTGCAGGAGGTGGAACAAGTAAATATACCTTGGATATTGCAAAGCGGATAAAAGAGCTTTACAATGTGCCGTCTTTGGCACATCTTACCTGCGTTTCTTCAACCAAAGAGACAGTACGTGATCGTATTGCCGATATGAAAGCGGCAAATATTGAGAATGTTATGGCACTCAGAGGCGATATTCCGGCTGAACTTCAGAATGCTGACCGTAGTCATTGGGACTATCATCACGCTATAGAACTTGTACGAGAACTGAAAGAATCGGGTGCAGATTTTTGCATAGGTGGCGCGTGTTATCCTGAGATACACCCCGAAAGCGAAAACCAGAAAGAGGATATTAAACATCTTAAGGAAAAGGTAGACGCAGGCTGTGAGTTTTTAACTACACAGATGTTTTTTGATAATAATTTGCTCTATAATTTTCTATATAAGATCCGTGAAGCAGGAATTACCGTTCCCATCATTCCGGGTGTTATGCCTATTACAAATGCCAATCAGGTAGAACGTGCCATCAAGCTTTCGGGCTCGTTTATGCCGCAGCGTTTCAAAAGTCTTGTGGATAAATTCGGCAACGATCCTGCAGCTATGAAGCAGGCCGGTATTGCGTATGCTACTGATCAGATTATTGATTTATATGCTAACGGCATCACCAACGTGCACGTATATTCGATGAACAAGCCTGATGTTGCTGCCAAAATCCAAAACAACTTAAGCTGTATATTAGGAAAATGAATTCTGTGATTTTAAGTAAAACATATATCGAGCCGCCGTTTTGCGAAAAAGAAATTTTGCGTTATGCAGGCTGTAGGGGAGAGCGCGAAGAGATATCCGTTCTTCTTAAAGAGTGCATAGATGAAGTGAAGGACAAGCTTGCCTATAAAGTCTGCTATCGTGAACTTTCCATTAAAACGGTCGGCGTTACTTGTGATTTTGAGGTCTTTAGTGTGCATTCAGAAAAGCTTGCGCGTAATCTCAAAGGCTGTGAAAAGGTTATCCTTTTTGCTGCAACGGTGGGTGTGGAAATCGACCGTCTAATAGGGAAATATGGTAGACTTTCTCCCACAAAGGCATTGCTTTTTCAGGCAATCGGTGCTGAACGGATAGAGGCGTTGTGCGATGCTTTTTGCGCGGATATAAAAAAAGAATACAATACGGGATTAGAGCCACGTTTCAGTCCGGGCTACGGTGATTTGCCGCTCTCGGCTCAAAAGAATATTTTTGCCGTCCTCGACCCAGAGCGAAGAATTGGACTGACTTTAAACAGCAGTCTGCTTATGTCACCGTCAAAATCGGTTACGGCTTTTGTCGGGCTTGGGAACACAGAAAAAACAAGCTCAAATAAATGCAGTCTTTGTGAAAAAACAGACTGTACGTTAAGAGGTGTCTAATGAATTTCAAAGATTACTTAAAGAATCATATTGTCTATCTTGACGGCGGTATCGGAACGCTTCTGCAAGCTGGGGGTTTAAAACCGGGTGAGTACCCTGAAAGATGGAACTTGTCCCACCACGATGTAATAATCGACATACATAAGGCTTATTTTGATGCAGGCAGTAATATTGTTTGTACCAACACTTTTGGCGCAAACTGCCTTAAATTTGCTGATGATGAGCTTGAACAAATAATAAAAGCGGCGGTCGCCAATGCTAAGAAAGCAAGGGAACAGTCGGTACAGAAAGGTGAAAAGTTCATAGCACTTGATATCGGCCCCTCGGGAAAGCTTTTAAAACCGCTTGGTGATCTTGATTTTGAGGATGCGGTAAACGTATTTTCAAAAACAGTCAAATTCGGTGTGAAATATGGTGTCGACCTGATTATCATCGAAACGATGAATGACTCTTATGAAACCAAGGCAGCCCTACTTGCAGCAAAGGAAAACAGTAATCTTCCCGTAATTGTTTCCAACGCCTACGGCGAGGACGGTAAGCTGATGACAGGTGCGTCTCCTGCCGCAATGGTGGCAATGCTGGAAGGTATGGGAGCGGATGCAATCGGTGCTAACTGTTCGCTTGGACCCAGACAACTCCGCGGAGTTGCAGAGGAACTGCTCCAAAAAGCATCTGTTCCCGTTATACTCAAGCCCAACGCAGGGCTTCCGAAGTCTATAAACGGTAAAACAGTATTTGATGTAACTGTCGATGAGTTTTCAGATGAAGTAGCAGCTCTTGTGAAAAAAGGTGTTCGTGTTGTTGGCGGTTGCTGCGGCACAACCCCCGAATACATTGCTTCGCTTTATAGTAAAACATCTGAACTTGCTCCTGTTCCTATTGCTGATAAAAAAATAACGGTAGTATCTTCCTATACCCACGCAATAGAGTTTGGAGAAAGTCCCATTCTTATCGGCGAGCGTATCAATCCTACGGGTAAAAAGCGCTTTAAACAGGCTTTGCTTGAAAACGATATCGACTATATTTTGTCTGAGGGTGTAAATCAGCAGGAAAAGGGCGTGCATATTCTCGATGTGAATGTGGGACTTCCCGACATTGATGAAGTGCAGATGCTAAAAAATACTGTTTGCGAGCTACAGGCTATTATCGACTTGCCGTTGCAGATAGATACTTCGAACATCGCCGCTATGGAAGAGGCTTTACGCCGATATAACGGAAAGGCCATGATAAATTCCGTTAATGGCAAGCGAGAAAGTATGGAAGCGATTTTTCCGCTTGTCAAAAAATACGGTGGATTGGTAGTTGCCCTAACCCTTGACGAGAACGGTATTCCTGACACCGCCCAGGGCAGAGTCAAAATCGCCGAAAACATACTAAAGGTTGCGAACAAATACGGAATAGATAAAAAGGACATCATTTTTGATACCCTTGCTATGACCATCAGTGCCGACAACAAAGCGGCTGTTGCAACTCTGTCTTCGCTTAAAACTATAAAGAATGAGCTTGGTTGCCATACATCTCTCGGTGTTTCAAACATTTCTTTTGGGCTTCCTAACCGTGATGCAGTAAACGGTACATTCTTTGCACTTGCACTCCAAAACGGTCTTTCCGCCGCTATTATGAACCCTTATTCTGTGGATATGATGAAAACTTACTATGCCTACAGAGCACTCAAGGGTCTTGATGAAAACTGTGCCGAATATATCGGTTCGGCTGAATCATTTGTAGTTACAGTAACATCTGTGGCTGCCGCCGCACCAAAAACTACTGAGGAATATTCATCTGAACTTCAGCATGCAGTTATAAAAGGCTTCAAGGATAAGGCAGGGGAGTTGACAAAAAACTTACTTTCAAGTGTTGACCCGCTTGAAATAGTGAATAACGAAATTATCCCTGCGCTTAATATTGTAGGTGACGGATTTGAAAAGAAAACGGTCTATCTTCCTCAGTTGCTTATGAGTGCTGAAGCTGCAAAAAGTGCTTTTGAGGTTATAAAAGCCTCTATGTCGGGCAAAGAAAAAGCTGGGACCAAGGGCGTAATTGTAATTGCTACCGTTTACGGTGATATTCATGACATAGGTAAAAATATAGTAAAGCTTTTGCTTGAAAACTACGGCTTTGATGTTGTGGATCTAGGCAAAGATGTTCCGCCCGAAATAATTGCAAAGACAGCGATAAAACTTCGCGCACCGCTTGTAGGCTTAAGTGCGCTTATGACAACCACTGTTCCTGCAATGGAAGAAACAATTAAGCTTCTGCGGGAAAAAGCCCCTTGGTGCAAGATCGTGGTAGGCGGTGCAGTTTTAACTAAAGAATATGCCGATAAAATAGGTGCGGATAAATATGCAAAGGATGCGATGGAAAGTGTTCGTTATGCTGAAGAGATTATAAATGGAGGTAAAGAATAATGCTTATTTCTACAAGAGGCAGATACGCCTTGCGCGTATTGCTTGATCTCGCGGAACATCAGGACGATGGCTATATCGCAATGAAAAATGTAGCTGAACGCCAAGGGCTTTCACTTAAATATATCGAAAAAATTATGCCCGTGCTATCAAAGAATAATTATGTAGATGGTGTTCACGGCAAGGGTGGAGGCTACCGCTTGGCAAGAGAGCCGAAAGATTATAAAGTAGGCGATATTTTAAGACTTGCCGAAGGGGATCTCGCCCCCGTTACTTGCCTTCAATGCAATGCCGAAAAGTGTGATCGTGCTGATACCTGTCCTACGCTTCCTATGTGGACCGAGTTTTATAGCATAGTAAGCAATTATTTTGACGGTATCACATTATTTGATTTAATGAAATAAATTATCTGCTTAAAGACGTCGCAGCAATGCGGCGCCTTTTTCCTTGTTTCAAACAATTTATAGTTTTACCTCGATTTTACATCAGTTTGATTACGGATTTTACTCCTGGG
>CANBDB010000026.1 GCA_947367285.1 uncultured Clostridia bacterium
ATCGTTGATTTATGATGAATTGCTATTAAAATAGCGGTGAGATGACTCCCACCGCTATAAGCTATTCGGTTAATGTTTCAATTGCTATTTGCATCCCGAGCTTAAAAGCATACTCAAATATTGCCGCCTCAGCCAAGCTCATATACTCGCTCCAACAATCGTGGAACTTTTCAAATGTTTCTTTCTGTTGCTCTGTGAAGCTTTTCTCCAAGTCCTCGTGATGCCTTGACATATAGCCAAGCAATTCTTTCATTTCTTTGGAGTTGGTTCTGCTGTCCTCTTGGGGAATTATGTTTCCGTGCCATAGTTCGTTGATAACCGACCTCATACGTACACCACCTCCCGCAAGACGATTTCTTCCGCGCTCGCCTTGATATTGTTCATTTCGGCAACCCAACGGAGCATATCGCGAGCTTTCAAATCTTCGTCAATTTCTCTTTCGGCAGCGAGGCGGGAGATAATGCTTTCAGTCATCGTTTTTGCTTCAACATCAATCTCATAGAGCCGTTGATTAAGCGTACTTTCCGAGAGAAGATTGGTGTAACGACCTTTGCGAAGCTCTTTGAGATATTCGAGGTGCAATCTTCCGTACTTGCCGATCTCCTTTTGTTCGGGGAGTTCAAGCAAGGGGTAATATTGCTCGCCTCTGAGTTCGTAGGTAATTCCATTTTGTTCAATGTACTTTTCCATATATTGCACCGTCCTTTCCTTTGGTGCTTTAAGTGTACTACAAAGACGAAAATACTGCAAATGTACCGATTAAAAAATACGGGAAACGTCCGAAAACGCTCTCGTATTTTTTTCTTTTAGATGTTTAATTTCACGCGGCTCACTCCGTTGCTTACCTCACGCGAAAGAATTTCTACAGGGATTTTGCTGAGCCACTTTTTGCTGAAATTCGTATTGCCGTAATAGCAATCGAAATTGGCAATCGGGAGGACAACCCAATCGGTGTCGGTCGGCTTGTTTGCTTCACAATAGGCAATTACGTCGCATACGACCTCAAACGGAACACCGCCGAGGTCAAGCGCGGCAATAGAGTTTTCCTTTTCGGGCGGTAAAATATATTCCTCTGTTCGTAGCGCGCCAAGCTCCAAGGCATCGGCAAGTATATCGTCGAAGCGCAATGCCCACGCCGCTTTCGTATTGAGCGCAAAGATTGGAACTTGTAGTTGCCGCACCTTCTTTTTCCACTCGGTCTTAAAACCTTTTGAAATAAGAGCCACGGTTGTTTTCGCCTTTTCGCTTACGGCATCGGGGTTCTTTTTTACAAACTTCACGATATTCTGCACATGGCGGTAACACCATCCCTCTCCCTTGGCATTTACAAGCTCGGGAAAGTCCGAGGCTAACGCGCCGAAATTGGTAATCGGCTCGTCCTCATTTTTATCGGGAATACTGCACCAAGCACAGAGAGCCTTCCTCGCATATTCCACGCGCTCGTAAGGATTACCCCCGCGTAAGCTACCGTCTTGATCGTGGAACAAATAGCCTCGTGCTATTATCGTCAGTATTCTGCCGAAGCCTTCGAAATCGGTGATGGTCTTGAAAGTGAACCTGCCAAGATAGGAGAGGTCGTGCTTGCTTTCGGCAGAATAGGTGGGCTTTTTTGTATACGCTTGAAATTCTAACCATTCATTCGTCATTTCCATAATCTCCATTTCTTCTTTTTTGGTTCTTCCACCTTGAAGACGTGGCTGCGATCGAGCGTCAAGTCAAGTACGGTAGCGGGCAACACCTCTAAAGCGAATTGCCGTTTTCCGAGAGCAATCGCACATTTAACGACCTCGTCGAAGTCAAGCGCGCCACGCCTGCTCGGTGGGCATATCACATTGATACAATTTCGGATAATGTGCTCTTTGTAATCGTCGGCGCGTTCTATACCCGAAAGCATTGCTTGCAAATCCTTGCTATCGCCCTTCTGCTTGGCGATATTGGTCTTAATACCTTTATTTCGGTGCATATCGTCAAGATCGCAAATAATATCTCCTACGATGCGATAACCGCCGTGGCTGAAATCACAGAGAACGTCCAAATAGTTGGATAATCCCATCACATCTGTAAGTCCGTAAAGCAAATGCTGTCGTTCTTCCGACGGAGTAAGATGCCAACGGGTATCCTCCAAGCCGTGCCGCGCTTTGCGGACTTTTTGAGGCGACATATTCTCAAACAAAGAGTAAAGCTCATCCACGGAATAGTCGTTTTCTTGTCCGCGAGCGTAAAGAATACGGTAAATATCCCCTTTGCGCTTCATTTCGGACGGAATATGATTGATATAGCGGATGCGCTGTAAGGCAGTTTCATAGTCGCGAATAATAGATGACACGCGGTCAAGCGTTGTTTTGTCAAGGCGCTCTTTCCAATCGGGTGATTGAGCAAATACAAATAAGCTTTCATCACTTACAGGAGATGTTTTTACCTTTTCGGTTTTGTGCTCCAACATATACGCGAAATACGGAAGTCTTTCAAGATTGGAGCTAACGGAATTCCAATCCACGCTATCAAAATACTTTTTGAGTCGCGCGTTTTTGGTCTGCTCGTACCATTTGTGCGCTTCGTCACTCTCGGCAATTGCTTTGTAGCGCAAGAAGATACTACGGCGCGCCCTTTTATTCTCGATATACTCGGAGAGGTCGGGTTTAATGCCGCTTTTGGCGGAGTCGATTTCAAGTCCCGTGAGAATAGCGAGGGTTTCCACGTCTTGATTATAATGCACCTTGTCCTCGCTTGTGGTATTTTCATCGTAGGCGAGAACACCGCGGTTGAGTGCGGCATTACTGATCTGACCGACGCGGGAGGAAAAGGTGTTTCTTACAGTGACAAACCGCGCGTGCCAATCGTTTGCATCCGAGATCAATGGCTCTGCGGTTGGTATTTTCAAAAGCGGTAGCTCGGTACTGCTACGAATCACGCATTGGTTGATAAGCGGATCGGCAATGGTTTTGACCATATCTCCGTCAAAGTCTGCACCACCAAGGCGTTCAGGAATGAGCGAACGGGAGTCCACCATTATCACGTAGCCGAGGTGTGAAAAGTATTTCTCACGAAGCGCACCCGGCTTCAACGGTTTCACAAGCGCTTCTTCATTTCTTGCGATATGAGGACTTCGGAGCACGGTATAAAATTCATTCTCAGTATAGTGCGGAAGCGGAGCGTATATCTCGTTTCCGGTTATAAATTCTTTCTCAAGGCGGCGGTAAATATCGTCGCCTTTTTCTTTTTGGGAATCTTTTGCGATAACCGCGATCAAGCGCAATAGGTCATCGGAGAGATAGCGGTTATCTCCCGTGACCAAGAGCTTTCCTACCGCGTACTTGGATAGGATATTCTCGGCGCGGTCGGACAGCTCTTTTGCAAATATCGGCTCGTCGATAAACATTCCGTTCTTGGCAATCAGCTCCGCGCGATACTGACGGCGTTCGGTGGCTATCTCTACGTCCTCTAAATCGTCAAGAAAGTATTTGCGGCGCGCGCCGTTGTCGGCAACAAGGCGGTAATAGGCAAGCTCGGTGGTTTTGGTAATCCAATTAGCGTTATTATACTCGGGAGAGTCGTACCAACCGAGAGGCAGATGCTTCGGACGAAATTCCTCGTCGGTGATAGAAAGCGTGTTCAAAAACTGATAGTTCAGCTCTGTCGTATCCTGCGCACTGAGCTTATCTTTGCCCGATACGTAAAGCGCGTGACCGTACTTGGCGCAGCGGTCAAGGTATTCTCCCCACAAAAGGTTGTTGTTTTCCATCCATTTGCGCCCCTTGAACATACTGTCAGTCAAGATGATATCCACGTCTGCGGGATCGTGTCGCTCACCCCACATATCCACGATATACGGAACGCCAAGCTCGTTGAACAAGCCTGCAAAATCCACCTTGTGCACAACGCCCTTGATATACGGCATACGGATCTGAAAAGAATTATGCTCGTGCCCGAGCGCTTCGGCAAGGCGCGGTGAAATAAATCCCTCACCGTCAAACTCGGTAATCGTAATATCCGTCGTTTTCTCCACGCGGGAATATTTGCGCATCGGATTGTCCGTGCCGTCATCCTCGACAGTAATTACGTTCACATTCTCGATAGTGGATTGCGGATTTTTGATAATGATGATTTTCTTATCCGATAGGATGCTCGAATTGTTATATCTCGCACCGCTTGTGAAAAGGAGCGCGTTATAGGCGTAGAGCTTGCTGAGTTGGCAATCTCCGATATTCATACCGAGCATCATACGCTCCTGAAGCGACTCGTACACGTCGGCGCGCACGAATGCAAGGCGATTCTCACGACTCATCGAAGCCGACCGTTCAAAGGCGATATATACGTGATCCTCTTTGCCGAAGTTCATTTTAATACCTTCGGGGCGGAACATATACTCGGCGATCCTCTGATGCTCTAACACTCTGCCCACAGGTTTACGATCAAAGATGCCCGAGAAGTCGATATATACGAATACGTCGCGGAGCGCGTCGGAGATAACGTCGTTATCGGGCTTCTTGCCTAAAACAAGCATCGCTTGATAGAAGATCGGGCAATCGTCCTGCAAGGTTCTTTCCACCAAATATTCCTTTGAGGGATCGGTGGTGTCAAAATAAAAGCTATAACCGTCACCCGTCTGTCGCGCTGAAGCAATGATACTCTGCGCCGATATTTCGGGAATGATATATTTTTTGTTTCTCATACGGTTCTCCTTTGATAGAGAGTGATTTCATTATAGCACATTTTCTTCCAAAATGCAATATGCAATTATTTGATAACTGCCCCCACAAATTTAAAAAGAGTGAGGAAATTAAGTTATCAAATTCAAGAAAAAGGAGGAAAAGCTATGCTGAAAATCACCCCAAGGCAAGCGGAAAGAGTTAATCGTCTTGTGTTAGAGTTGTGCGCGAACTGTGACCAAGACGGCAATTGCGTTCTGCTTGACGATGGCGAAGCACACCGCTGTGTGCAACTCATTTCCGTGTACGGTATCTACTGCAATTACTTCAAAAATGCGGTACTGCCTGCGGATAAAGAACTACACGAAGAAATCCAAAAACAAAACCACAAACAGTAAAAGGAGAAACGAAAGTATGAAGAAAATGAACCAAACCTATCTCATCGGTATCGACCACGGCTACGGCAATATGAAAACGGCAAACTGCTGCTTTCCCACGGGAGTTGTGAAAAGCGATACCGAACCCACCTTTGTATCCGATCTGCTCGTATGGAACGGAAAGTATTATTCCGTCGGTGTCGGGCACAAGGAATTCAAAGCCGACAAATTCAACGACGAGGATTATTACGTCCTCACCCTTGCCGCGCTTGCGCGGGAGCTTTGGCGAGAGCGCATAACCGAAGCCGACGTCTATATTGCGGCAGGTCTGCCTCTTACTTGGGTAAGTGAGCAGAAAACCGATTTTAAGAACTATCTGCTTCAAAATAGCGAGGTGGTATTTACTTTCCGCGAGGTGGAATACCGCATCAATATCGTGGGTGCGGAGGTTTACCCGCAGGGGTTCGCAGCCATCGTCAACAATCTTCCGAGCTTCACGGGCGTTACGATGCTTTGCGATATTGGAAACGGTACGATGAACCTACTCCGTATCGTCAATAAGAAGCCTGATGCGCAGAGGATGTTTACCGAGAAATACGGTACTCACCAATGCGCGCTCCTTATTCGCGAGGAAATGATGAAGGTTCACCACGCAAGCCTTGACGATGCTATCATTACGGAAATCTTGAAGAAAGGAACGGCAGACATTGACGGCGCGTATCTTGAAACGGTTGTAAAGACCGCTAAGGCGTACACGGCGGGTATCTTCCGCCGTCTGCGCGAGCACGAATACGATCCTAAGCTGATGAAGCTTTACGTTGTGGGCGGTGGCGGTTGTCTTATCCGCAACTTTGCCTATTACGACGAGAGCCGCGTGACCGTCAATGACGATATTTGCGCAACTGCCAAGGGGTACGAGCGAATGCTTGAGATGCAGCTTCTCCGTGGCGGTGGTCGCGTATGACCAAACGGTTCAGCTTGCGCTTCAATTTGGATAATGAAGCAGACCGCAAGGCTTGGGGGCATCTGCAATCCGCACCCGACTCAAAGAACAAGGCGATTATTTCTGCGATAAACGCTTACTTTGAAACGGATGGCAATTTGGAAAAGGTAATACGGGAAACTATCAGAGAGTGCCTAAAGGATATATCCGTTGCGCAAGCGGTAGCGGACAAACCTACCGAGGAAATATCCGAGGATGAAAACACCCTTATGGACTCTCTCGATATGTTTCTGTGAGTGGCATTATTGTGATGCCGCTTTTTGTTATTCCAAAACAAGTGGCGGCATCACTTTGGCATTATGTAATTTTAGGAGAAAATTATGATATGAAACGAATACGAGAGAACGAAGAACGGCAGCTCTTATCTTCAAAAGATATGGAGATACGAGTGTCTTACACCGTAACAAGCAGGACGTTTGTGTGCCAAACGTCGCCCCGCCACAAGGCTTTTGTGGCAGAGATTTTAGGGGATGCCCCTAATACCCCGAATGAAAGGATGGTTTTATGAAAAAAGAAGATATTAGAATCGTTGCCCGCGTAACGAAAAAGGAAAAGGAGCGTATCAACTCCATAGCCGAAAATTGCGGGCTAAGCACAACAGAATATATCCGTCAGAGAGCGTTGGGATTTGAGCCGAGATCGGTTCCGCCTGACGCTCTTTTTGCTTTCTGCGAGAAATTGGACGTACTCATCGAGCCACCGTTCTCCGCAGAGGTCAACGCGGCGGCGCTCGCATTACTAAGGGATATATCCGACACATTGATTGCGCCGAGAAAGGAGAATATGAGAAAATGGCAACCACAGGATTCTGGCCCGTCAAAGGACGGTTGAAAGAGGTTATCGACTATGCGAACAATCCCGACAAAACCACCGCCAAGGAATATCTTGACGAGGACTTATATGCGGCGATTCGCTATGTAGAGAATGACTCTAAAACCGACCACACGGCATTTGTTACGGGCATCAACTGCTCCAAGCACAATGCCTATAACGAAATGATCGCCGTCAAGCGCCGTTTCGGTGAGCGCGGAAAGAATATCGCCTACCACGGATACCAAAGCTTTGCCGAGGGAGAGGTCACACCCGAAGAAGCGCATCAGATCGGCGTGGAAACCGCTCGAATGATGTGGGGCGCAAAATACCAAGTGGTCGTCACCACGCATCTCAATACTGATAACATTCACAACCATTTCGTAATCAATAGCGTTTCCTTTACCGACGGGAAGAAATTCCGCAACAGTATTGGCGACCGTTTGGAGCTTAGAAAGATCTCCGACGAGATATGTGCCGAGCGAAGCAAATCAGTTATAGAGAGCCACAAATTTTATAGCAACAAGAAGGCGTATTGGGCGCAGAAGGCAGGTCACGTTACCCATCGAGAAATGCTGCGACGCGACGTAGAAGAAGCATTATCACAATGCATTAACCATATTGAGTTTGTAGCATTTCTCAAAGCGCTTGGATACACCTTCACGCGAGATTTCAATTACGAGCATCCCTCTGTTATTTCGTCGGGGTGGTCGCGCTCCGTTCGTCTTAGCAGCTTAAATGAGAAATATACGAAAGAAAATCTCTTTAAGCGCTTTCGTTGGAATCACGATCGAATGGAGCAGATCAAATACCGACCGCCGAAAATGAAGCGAAAGCCGCTGCTTGATTTTGAACATCAAATGCGAGAAGCAGAGCAGATGGACGGACTTCAACTTCTATTCGCTCTTATCGTGGAGTTATTTAAGATCTGCACGGGTAATAACGTGCAGGAGGCGGATAGCCGCCCCATATCTCCGATGATACGAACCGAGGCATCGAAAGCCGACAAATATATGGAAGAATATTGGCTCTTGCGCGACCATTATATCGAGTCGCCGCAGGAGCTTTTATCATTTCAGCAGAACAAGGCGGCACAAATTGCCGAGTTGGAGCAGAAACGCTATGAACTGCGCTTGCGAATTCGCCGCGTGAAAACGCCCGAGGAAGAAGCATCGCTCAAAGAACAATGCAAGGAGCTGACTAAGAAGATAACGCCCTTGCGCAAGCAACTGAAGATTTCTCTGCGCATCGAGCAGCACATTCCGCGTATCAAGGAATTGCTTGATGCCGAGCGAGAGATCGAACTCAAAAACAATGGACTTATCCAAAAGAAAGAAAAAACAAGAACGAGGTAAATTTATATGAAAAACACGAAAAATATATTGATTGAGAAATTACACGCATTTGAGAATCACCCTTACAAAGTGCAGGACAACGAAGAAATGGAGCGCCTTTCCGAGAGCATTCGCGAGCACGGCGTTTTATCTCCGATAATCGTTCGCCCCAAGGAGAATACCGAAGATGAATACGAGATCATATCCGGTCACAGACGGGTTATGGCAAGCAAGAAGGCAGGGATCAAAGAGGTTCCTGCCTTAATCGTTTCTCTCGACCGTGATGCAGCGGCAATCGTATTGGTAGATAGCAATCTCCATCGCGAGCACATTCTGCCGAGCGAGAAAGCCTTTGCTTACAAGATGAAACTTGATGCAATGAAACATCAAGGTTGGCGTTCCGATTTAACTTCCGACCAACTTGGTGGGAGGTTAGAAACCGCTGAAATCATTGGAGAAGAAGCGGGAGATAGCAAAAATCAAGTCCGTCGCTATATCCGTCTTACCAACCTTATTCCCGAAATCCTTGAATATGTGGACGAGGGGCGCATTTCCTTTACTCCCGCAGTAGAGCTTTCCTATCTCAACGAGCAAGAGCAATACGACCTCTTGGAGCAGATGGAGATCAATGATTGCACTCCGTCGCTCTCGCAGGCTTGCCGCTTCAAGAAGATTAGCTTCGAGCAGGGCTTGACTCCCGAGATCATTGCAGAGATTATGAGCGAGGAAAAGGCAAACCAAAAGGAAATGTTCAAGGTGCCGATGGAACGCATCCGAAAGTATATCCCAAAGGGCAACGCAAAACAAACCGAGGACTTTGTGCTCAAAGCCTGCGAGCATTATTACAAAGTCCTTCAGCGCAAAAAAGAGCACTGCTTATAAGGAGGACTGCCTATGACCAAACGCAAAAAGATCGACGTCGCGCTCCCCGAAGAACTGCTCAATTCCTTTGCCAAAGCCTTTGTACCCGAGATCCGCGCCTTTTACGACAGCGACGAGGGCAAAGCTTACTTTGAAAAGTGGCTCGCTAAGCACCCCGAATACGATGAAAGGACACCCGATGCTCGCGCGTCGGGTGTTTCCGTATCGGTACAATCGACTTCTCACGATAAATAAGTATAATTATATTAGGACGAATAGGAGGTATTACAATGAACGTAGTAATATACGCTCGATTTTCAAGCCATAGTCAGACCGAGCAATCCATTGAAGGACAGTTGAAGGTCTGTTACGAATATGCCGAATCTCACAATTACACCGTTGTGGGTGAATATATCGACCGTGCACAAAGCGGTAAATTTGATAACCGTGCTGAATTTCAAAGAATGATTTCGGATAGTGAAAAACACACCTTTGAAGGTGTGCTCGTCTATCAACTTGACCGCTTTGCCCGTAATCGTTACGACAGCGCGATCAACAAAGCCAAGCTAAAGAAGAACGGCGTCCGAGTGATGTCTGCCAAGGAGAATATTTCGGACGATGCTTCGGGCATTCTTATCGAGGGTGTTCTTGAAAGCATGGCGGAATATTATTCCGTGGAGCTTGCACAGAAGATCAACCGAGGAATGTCACTCAACGCCGAGAAGTGCCTATCCAACGGCAGCAATCCCGGGCTTGGCTACAAGGTAAACAAAGATCGTACCTTTTCGGTTGACGAGGAAGAAGCGGCTATTGTCCGCGAGATCTATGAAAGATATGCGAGTGGCGAAACCAAAGCAGAGATCGTTAAGGATTTGCAACGAAGAAAGGTTAAGACTTCGATTGGTAACGAGTTTACCTACAACAGCCTCAGCCATCTTCTCAAAAACAAACGCTATATCGGCATATATATTTACAAAGGAGAGGAAAAGCCCGGTGGAATGCCTCGCATTCTCGATGACGATTTGTTCTATCGGGTACAAGAGATTATGAACAAGAACAAATCCGCACCCGCGCGTACTCGCGGCGAAAACGAATACCTTTTGACAACCAAGCTTTTCTGCGGTCATTGCAAGGAAATGATGGTCGGCTACGGCGGCACGGGAAAGTCGGGTAAGCAGTACCATTATTATAACTGCAAGAATGCTCGCAAAAACAAATGTGACAAGAAGGTTGTCGGCAAAGAGTATATTGAAAACCGCGTTATCGAGGTATGCCTGCAAATGCTCACCGAGGATAAGATACGCTATATTGCCAAGCGTGTTGCGGAGGAATGTAACAAGAGTCCCGACAACCTTTCAATAAAGGAAATCAAGAAAGCGATCAAAGAGGTTGATACCGCTATTGAGAACCTTTGGAAAGGTATCGAGCAAGGACAAGCGGTGGATATGCTGACCGAGCGACTGAACCGCCGCCAAGCCGAGAAAACCGAATTGGAAACACAGCTCGCTATCGAGAGCAACAAGAAAATCTGTTTAACCGAGGCGCAGATATATGCCTTTCTTGATTTCGTTTGCGAAATGCCGATGGACGATTTCAATAAGCGCAGAGCACTCATCAACATCTTCGTTCACTCGGTCTATCTGTACGATGACCATTTCACGTTGATCATCAACGCGAGCAAGAAGCCTTTGAGCATCGACAATATCCCGCTTGACGATATTGAAGAAGCTTTTGAGGGCGAAAATGAAGGAAAGGAGGGGTGTTCGTCTATGGCGACACCCGCTCCACCATTCCAGACCACCATTTGATGAAAGTCAAGTGGTGGTTCTTCTTTTATCGCACCGCTACCGTTACAGACACGGACATTTATCATATCAAAGACCTTGAGGACTATGGTGACATAGTCCTCAAAAACATCTACTCGCTCCACGAAAGAGGAAAACAACTTCTTATACTCCTCAATGGGTTTGCTCTCACAAATGTCGGCACTAATTCTGGAAAGTGCTTTCCGTACACTTGCTTCATCAATATCAATTCTCTGTGCTTGCTTCTTTCGCTCAATCTCAATCTGTGCGGACAGTTTGGTCTTGTCTGCCTTTAAGGTATCGTATGCAGACCGTAATTCTTCGGCATCAAAACCGCCCATAATCGCCTTAACGAGATTGCCGATTTCTCGCTCCACCTTGTTGTACTTGGTTTCCAGGAACTGCAGTTCTCCACTACCCTCGTTCTGCTCCTTGGCATACCGCTGTAATTCCCGCATAATCAGTTGGAAGTTTTCGCCCTCGCACATTTGGGAAATAAAGTGCATAATCGCCCTCTCAAGATAAATCTTGTTGACTTCCTTGTTGTTACATACCTTGATACCATTCTTGTCGCGGTTATTGCACTTGTATGTGATATGATGGGAACCATTGCGGTTACTGGGTTTACGGTTGCCGTGCAGATTGTGACCGCACAGACCGCATTTTACGAGTCCAGAAAGCAAGTATACCTCTTGTGCCTGATTGCAGGCATTTCGCCCCTTGCGGGACTCCATCGCCCCTCTGACCTTGTTAAAGGTCTCTGTGCTGATGATTGCATCAAATGCACCCTCTACACGAATGTTTTCGCTGTCATCTTTCAGTTTGCTGTTGTTCCGCTTGCCCATGCTATCGTAAGAACTCCGCTTGTTATAGACATATGTGCCAGTATACTTTTCGTTCAGTAGCATATCACGAATGCTTGTACCCTTGAACGGTTCTCCCGCCTTGTTGCGGAATCCTCGTTCGTTCAGTTCCTTGGCAATGCGGTTGTAACCATACCCATGGAACACATACCAGTCAAAAATCATCTGCACCACGGGTGCTTCATCGGCATTTAAGACCAACCGCTGATTGACCACATTGTAACCAAAAGGCGGTGTACCACCATTGTGCAGACACTTCTGTGCATTGGGCAAGTGTCCCTTCTTCATTACCTCAACAGCAAGGTTTCTGCTATACCACTCAGAAATGCCATCATCCAAACTCTCGTAGAGAATGGAGTCAGGAGAATTACCGTTCAGGATTTCCTGAGTGCTGTACAGGATGTCAACACCATTCTTCTGCAATTCCCGCTTGTAGTATTGCTTGTCATATCGATTTCGAGCAAAGCGATTGTTGGCATAGACAATTACATAACGGAATGTGCGGGACTTACTGTCCTCAATCATTCGCAGAAAGTTTTTGCGGTTCGCATTGGTTCCTGTCATTGCTTTGTCAATGTACTCGCCAACGACCTCAAACTCCATCCGCTCGGCATATTCCTTACAGTGCCGAATCTGCTCCTCAGCACTGACCTCTCTTTGGTTATCGCTACTGTATCGTGCATACAGTACACACTTGATTTTCTCCATATTCGTTACTCCTTTCTTATGCTACATTGTCAGTATCTTCTTCGGTTGCATCTGCTTCCAACAGATGATAAATAATCTGTGCGATTGTCCTCGCTTGTTCAACGGTAATTTTGCTTGAAGTGATTGAGGGGAGATTGTTCTTCTTCAAGTCCTCTTTGGAAATGGTAATCATATTCTTACTCCTTTCGTATTGTACCGGACTTGGAGCGGAATGTCAGCCACTCGGTAAAACGAAAGAAAAAAGACCTAACGACATTTCATCGTTAGGTCTAAACCACAAAAAGGGCATAAAGATAACAACGAAATAGCAACCGAGTTGCTGTTCGTGTTACCCGTTTAATCCCCTCAATCTACATGTATGCAGTAATTGACTCGTCATAATCAGTTGCCTAACCCTGACAACCGTGGTGCTCATTGATTGCTTACCTATGATACGGTCTCTTATCACACGAGATATTAAATTATCAAAAATCCACTCCCATTCGGGATTGATTGCATTATACACCACCCATATTTTTTGTCAAATCTGCAAAATAGCAAGATGCACAAAGGAAGACCAGAAAAAGATATGAGAGAATTTTTATACCCACAAAAAAGTTATGAGGAAGAAAATTGCCCAAATTTTGAGCAAGAATACTTATGAGGAAAAAGGCATTTGGCATACTTCACAAAAATACACGATTTCAAGCACCTTTTCAGAAGAATTTTCCCGCTGCACAATAAAAGGATATGAGGAAAAAATACCTCATATCCTTTTTTCTATTCAAGGGAATTAAACATATCATCACCAAGAACACCCCTTTGCGGTGTGTGCGGTTGCTGGTCGCCCCCTAAGACCGTTTCCGCTATCTGGGCGATTACTGCCTTTTCTCGCTCTATCTTCGCAATGTCGGCAAGCAGTTGTGCTTCCTCTTGCTTGTGCCATTCATCCAGACTCGTGTGGTTTGCTCTGGTCTGTTCCTTGCTGATTCCACGGACAAGACCAAACCTCTCCATTGCTTCGGCATAACTGTCCTGCAGTTGAATAACCTGTTGCTTTTTACCGAAATACTTACTTGCATTTAGGTGTCCTTTTTCGTCAGTTGGCATCACAAAATAATGCCCATGCCGACAGGATTCGTCTGCATTCAGGTCATATCTTATGATTTTCCCTTTGCCGAACTGCTTCTCCAACCATTCAACATTCGCCTTGTTCCATTCTTCAAAGTCAATGCTCTTTTCCATCTCAGGGGAGAATGTCAGCACGAACTCAACGAGGACAACGGCATCTTTACGAACCTTTCTGCCTGTCTGCTCCTGTTGCTCCCTGATAGTATGGCGAACAACCTGTGTCATTGTCTTTTCTGGACTTTGCACCCAGGTTCTGTTCTCGCTTTCTCTTTCAGGGTGCTTACGATGTTTCAAACGGTCTCGGTGCTTTTGGTGTCGCTCAATATTTGCGACACTACCCACCTTATATTTTTGAAACCTCATAATACAAAATTTACTCATAACTTTTTCTCCTTTCAAAAAAGGAAGAAAAATGAGCAATTTGAGCAGACGGCAACACCGGCGACACACAAAAGGTAGGAGCATTCCTGTAATCCGTAAACAGCGCCAATTGAAAAAAGAAGAACCTCGCGGTACAATTTGAGAAGCGTCT
>CANBDB010000027.1 GCA_947367285.1 uncultured Clostridia bacterium
ATGCCGTGATGTTTTCCATAAGTATTATCCTTTCTAAAATATTGACATGCTCATTATAGTATATTTTGCGAAAAATGTCAATAGAAGTTGATTGAAATAAAACATAAAAATCACCATTTTGAATATATTCACCGCGTTTGCATATTTATACATTCTAAATGAATATATTCAATGATTTTCTGAATTATTTTAGTTTTTTCTATTGACAACTGAATATTTATTTAGTATAATCACTGAGGTTATTACTTAAGGAGATATGAAATGAAGTTTAATTACATTAATAAAATAATTGTTTTCTTGCTCGTGCTTGCAACGGCCATTTCATTGGCGTCTTGTGCGGAAAACAACAACTCAGTTATAAAGATGATAGACATAAAGCTCACCAACGAGGACTACGCCTATCTTTGCAAAAAAGGCAACACGGCACTCGTAACAAGCATGAATTCCTTCCTTGCACAAATCAAGGAAAATGGAGAGCTCGACTCAATAATCGCCAAATACTTTGAGGGCGAGGGTGAGAAGCAGGGTTATCCCGTCAGCACTGAAGGCGTTGAAAACACACCGGGCAATTTAATAGTTGTTACAAACTGTCCCTTCTCCCCTTTCGAGTATATGGAAACGGATGGCAAGATTTACGGTATTGATATTGAAATAGCCGCAGCATATGCCGAGGCTCACGGTCTTGAGCTTATAATCAAGAATATTGGTTTTGATGAAATTTTTGTTCAGGTTGAGGCGGGATATGCCGACATTGGTATGGCGGGTATTACTGCTGATGCGGAACGCGCAAAGATTTATGATTTCACCATTCCCTATTATGAGGCTTCACAAAAACTCGTAGTTTCCGCACAAAACACGGACTTTGACGAATGTAAAACGGTGGATGACGTCCAAAACGTACTCTCTTCACTTGAAGGAGCAAAGGCTGGATATCAAAGTGCTACTACGGGCGCACTCTACATAAATGGTGACAAGGGCTGGGGCTTTGAGGGCTTCAAAAATATCGACGGCAAGGCATATGCTACTGCTCAAGTTGCAGTCAGTGACCTTGTAAACGGTAATCTCTATGCGGTCATAGTTGACGAAGCGCCTGCGATTTCTATTGTTAATGCTGCCAATGCCACCTCCGGACTTAATTGGGGTGCAAAATTTGAAAACTTCTTCTCTACTATCTCCAACGAACACTATCTTTCTGTATTCCTTTTAGGACTTATTAATACAATCAAGGTTGCCATCGTAGGACTTTTGATCGGAATTATAATCGGTACGCTTATTGCTATTGTAAAAGTAGCACCTAAATACAAGCTCATTTACAAGATACTTGATAAGATTTGCTCGTTGTATACCGTTATTTTCCGTGGAACACCAATTGTAGCTCAGCTTCTTATTGCGTACTACGTAATTATGCCCTCTCTTAAAATCGAAGTGGAAGCACTCACGGTTGGTATGCTTGTATTCGGTATGAACTCAGGTGCGTATGTATCGGAAATTATGAGGGGCGGTCTCAACTCAGTTGACAAAGGACAGCTCGAGGCAGGTCGCGCGCTTGGACTCACATATTCCTCTACAATGATTCAAATCGTAGTGCCTCAGGCGGTAAAGAACATTCTTCCCACCCTCGGAAACGAGTTTATAAGCTTGATTAAAGAAACTTCAGTTCTCAGCTTTATAGCAGTTTATGACCTTTACAAAGCGCTTCTCGACGTGGGTATGGTAAAATATGACTCAATGGTTCCCTATCTTATGATGGGACTTATATACATTGTTCTTGTGCTCATTATCAGCGCAGGAATTAAATTACTTGAAAGGAGATTTGCAAAAAGTGATAGACATTAAGAATTTACACAAAAGCTTTGACGGCAAAAAGGTGCTTGACGGTATTGATCTTCACATCAATCAGGGCGAGCAAATTGCGATTATTGGTCCTTCCGGCTCGGGCAAATCCACCTTCATCCGTTGCATCAACTGTCTTGAAGATCCCGATGACGGAATTATTATGTTTGATGGCGAAAATATTGCCGATTTCAAGGTGGACATCAACGTTCACAGGCAAAACATGGGAATGGTTTTCCAAAACTTCAATCTCTTTAACAACAAAACCGTACTTGAAAACATTACACTTGCTCCCATTCAAATTCACGGCAAAAAGATGAAAAAGGATGGCTACTCTAAAAAAGAAATTGCAGCACACTTTAACGAGAAGGCGATGGCACTTCTCAAGAGAATCGGACTTGAGGAGAAGGCAAATGCATATCCTTCCACCCTTTCAGGTGGTCAAAAGCAAAGAATTGCTATTGTTAGAGCATTAGCCATGGAACCCAAAGTAATACTTTTTGACGAGCCGACGAGCGCTCTTGATCCCGAAATGGTAGGCGAGGTGCTTGACCTTATGCGTGATCTTGCTAATGAAAAACTCACTATGGTGATAGTTACTCATGAAATGGGATTTGCGCGTGAGGTGGCAAGTAAGGTTGTATTTATGGACGGCGGTAAAATTGTTGAAGTGGGCACTCCGAAAGAGATTTTTGAAAGTCCCAAACACCCTAGATTACAAGAGTTTTTATCGAAAATATTGTAGAATTTCAAAAACGCGCTAACAAGCGCGTTTTTCTTGTTTTTTTCACGACAAAATTTGATAAAATATTGACATACTTTGCAATATGTGTTAATATGATATTATAATAAAATTTGAAAGGAAAAATTTTTATGGAAAATCTCAATCCTAAATATCAAGCGCTCTTTGAGCCCTGGAAAATTGGTAACGTAGAGATCAAAAACCGTATTGTAATGTGCCCCATGGGTGGTACTTCTCTTTTCGGTTGGTTTGAGCTTGGCGGATGCCATTTTGACAAGGAGGCTGCAAAGCTTTTCCTTGAGCGCGCCAACAACAACGTTGGTCTTATTATTCCCGGTATCGCGCCTCTTCGCGACACCTTCTGGGGCAAATGGCTCTGGCAAAATCCGAAAATGTTCGAGGAGCTCAAGGAATTTATGGATGAGATCCATAAGACCGGTGCTAAGCTCTTCGTTCAGCTCACTGCAGGTATGGGACGCTCTTGGGCTATTACCGAGCTTGTAGGTCCTTTGCACAAAAACAAATTGACACGTGCCATTGTTAAACCCATCATCGACACAAGCCACGAGCTTGCTTGTCCTTCTCCTCAGCCTGCTCGTTGGGCGCCCGATATTATTTGTCCCGAAATGACAAAGGAGCAGATCCACGAGATAATTGAGGCATTTGCAAAGACCGCTAAGCTTTGCATGGATGCTGGCGTTGACGGTGTTGAGGTTCACGCTGTTCACGAAGGATACCTTCTTGACCAGTTCGCTATCGAATACTTTAACAAGCGTACTGACGAGTACGGCGGAAGCTTTGAAAACCGCTACCGTTTCGCAGCTGAAGTAGTTGCGGCAATCAAGGACGAGTGTGGCTCCGACTTCCCCGTTTCTCTCCGTTATTCCGTTGAGTCCAAAATGAAGGACTTCTGCTACGGTGCTATGCCCGGCGAAGATTATGTTGAGATCGGACGTAATATGGAAGAGAGCGAAAGAGCTGCTAAGTATCTTCAGGATTGCGGCTACGATATGCTCAATGCTGACAACGGTACATATGACTCTTGGTACTGGGCTCATCCCCCGATGTACATGCCCGAAAACTGTAACCTTGATGACGTAGCTCATATTAAGGAATTCGTTTCCATTCCCGTAGTTTGCGCAGGTAGAATGGATCCCGAGGTTGGTGCAAAGGCAGTTGCTGACGGTAGAATCGATGCTATCGGTGTTGCACGTCAGTTCCTTACCGACCCTGAATGGGTAACAAAGCTCATCGAGGACAGAGTTGAGGAAATCAAGCCTTGCATATGCTGTCATAGCGGTTGCTTCAACTTCTCTTCTTCCAAGGGACATTACAATACTCAAGATCTTACTGACACTATGGGACTTGCTCGTTGCGCTCTTAACCCCGAGACAATGCAGTCCAAGAAATATAATATCAAGCCCGCAAAGAAATCCAAGCACGTTGCCATTATCGGCGGTGGTATCGGTGGTATGGAAGCGGCTATCGTTTGCGCTAAGCGCGGACACACTGTAACTCTCTACGAAAAGACCGACAAGCTTGGCGGTGTATTTATTGCGGCAGCAGCTCCCTCCTTCAAGGAAAAGGATAGAGATCTCATCGCTTGGTACAATAGAGAGATCAGAAGATATCCTTCTATCGAAATTAAGCTCAACACCGAAATTAAGGGTATTGAGGGCATTAAGGCGGACGAAATTATCGTTGCAACAGGTTCTACACCTCGTAGACTCAACATCAACGGTATTCACACTGCAGTTGAAGCGGTTGACTACCTCCTCGGCAACCAGAAGGTTGGCGATAGAGTTGTAGTTATCGGCGGTGGTCTCACAGGTTGTGAAATCGCTTACGATCTCTACCTCCAGGGCAAGAAGCCCACTATCGTTGAGATGATGGATGACCTTATCGTAACAAAAGGCATTTGTCTTGCTAACACAAGCTATCTCCGCGATTTCTTTAAGACAAACAAGGTTCCCGTACACCTTGAAACAGGTGTATATCAGATCAAGGAGGACGGCGTTATCGTTAAACACAAGGATGGCAAGTACGAGACCATTCCCTGCGACAGCGTAATCCTCTCCGTTGGTTACAATCCCGCACCCGTAGTTGTAGATTCTCGCGTTCACGTTATCGGTGACGCAAGCAAGGTCGGCAACCTCAGAACAGTTATTTGGGGCGCTTGGGACGTTGCTATGAAGATCTAAGATTTTCGCAAGAAAGGAAATTCAGATATGATTTTAACTAAAGAACAACAGGCCATACTTAACGGCGAAAAGGGCGAAACCCTTGCCAAAGTTATGGAAACAGTGGTTCGTTACGGTGAGCTTTTCGGAGCTGAAAAGCTTGTTCCCGTTTCGAGCAAATATAATCACCTTGTAACGAGCTTCGGTCTTAAGATGATGACTCCCGTTTTCGATCTTATGCAGCAGCTCATTGATGCGGGTGTTGTTTCGGAGCAAAAATTCTCCGTTGACCCCCGTCCCGTTGACAAGAACGTTCCTGCAAATCTCTTGCAGAAGATTATTTTTGACGTAGCTATGTACTCCAAGCAGGATTTCTATGAGGGTCAGCTTAAAACTCTTGGCCTTATGGATGAAAATGCATTCACTTGCGCTTGCTATCTTGACCAGGTTGCCAACAAGCCCCAGAAGGGCGAGGTTCTCTCTTGGGCTGAGTCCAGTGCGGTAGTTTACGCAAACTCCGTTCTCGGTGCTAGATGCAACCGTAACTCCGGTATTATCGATATTATGGGCTCAATTGTAGGCTACGTTCCCTACTTCGGTCTCCTCACTGACGAGGGCAGAAAAGCAACTTGGGTAATCGAAGTTAAGACATCCAAGAAACCCGTGGCACAGCTTCTCGGCTCCGCTATCGGTATGAAGGTTATGGAAGACGTTCCCTACATCAAGGGTCTTGATCAGTGGCTCGGCAACGAGCTTGATGATGCAGCTTGCTCATTCCTTAAGGATTTTGGTGCAGCTACTGCATCCAACGGCGCAGTTGGTCTTTATCACGTTGACAACCTCACTCCCGAAGCAAAGGAACTCGGTGAGTCCCTTATCGCTGATGGCGCAAAGGTTTACGTTATCGACGACGCAGAGCTTCAGAGAGTTTATGACTCCTACCCCGTAATTTGGAAGAACAAGGATGCTACTCCCAAGCTTTGCTTCATGGGTTGTCCTCATATGAGCCTTGAACAGCTTAAATCCTGGACAGTTCGTGTTGAAGAGTCCCTCAAGGAAGCCGGCAACAAGAAGGTTCTTATTCCTACAGTATTCACATCCGCTCCCGCGGTTATTGAAGAATTCAACAAGACAGAATACGCGGCTCGTCTCGCAGCTACAGGCGTAATTGTTTCTTACATTTGTCCTCTTATGTATATGAACAATCCTCTTTGCAAGACAATGCCCGTAATCACCTCTTCCAACAAGCTTCGTACTTACACTACAGCTCGTTACTATACCGACGAAGAGATTCTTATTCAAATAACGAAGGGGGATAAATAAAATGAAAGTTTTCAAAGGTAGAATTGTTGCCCCCGGCAACGTTACCGCTGAAGCGGTAGTTTCCCACGCAGGTCTTAACACCCTCGCTTCCTTCCAGGGCGCGCTCCAGTTTGGAGATAAAAAGGCAACCTGTGGTGACCAGAACAACCCCGACCTCTACAACAAGCAGATGGCAGGCAAGGCTCTTTGCCTTCCTCAGACAATCGGCTCAACTACCGGCGGTCTTGTTCTCTACTGTGCATGTGCCATGGGCCGTCAGCCCGCAGCTATGCTCTTCTCAATGCCCATCGACTCCCTTGCAGGTGCAGGCGTTGTAATCGCTGACGTTTGGCTCAATGATGACAAAGCAAAAATGGTTGTTGTTGACTCCCTCGGCGAAGAATTCCTTAACTACGTTAAGGACGGAATGTCCATTACCGTTAAAGAAGACGGAACTGTTGAGGTGGCTTAATAAATAAAGAATGCGAACCCTTCGCCTCGGGTGCTAAAGGACAGTAAAACAGCCGATATGGATTATTTCCGTATCGGCTTTTTTCTATTAGCACTACCACCTTTTGTGGTGAGTAAGTGCGCACTTGCAGGTAAACAAAACAGGCTCCCTTGTGTAAAGGGAGGTGGCACGGCAACGCCGTGACGGAGGGATTGTAAAATTTAAAGATCACGCAAAAACAATCCCTCAGTCAACTTCGTTGACAGCTCCCTTTACACAAGGGAGCCTCTGGCTGTAACCGTTTATTTTTCTGTTAAATTATTGTAAAACTGTCCTTTAGAGTCCCAAGCCTTATGTGTTCGCATTTTTTATTCTTCAAGCTGGCGACCTAGAAATCCCGCGGCGGTGCTGACAAGACGGTTCTCAACCTCTGCTGAAAGATTGTTTTTACCGTAGCCATCAAGTGATTTTAGTGATGCCACAATGCCTATGATGTCTCCACTGCTGATTATGGGCATCGCACAGCTCACATAGTGAGCAAGCGACTCAGAAAGGGGCATCATTGGATCGCTTCCCTCTCGGTGAGTATAAATTGATCGGCTCTCCATCAACTTTTCAAGCTCCTCCGAAAGTGTTTTTTCAAGATATTCTCTTTTGGGTACACCTGCACAGGCAATCACGACGTCTCGGTCGCAAATAATGACGTCCATCAAGCACACCTTGTGCAATGTGTCCGCATATTGCTCGGCAAAGTTCGTTAGCTCTCCAATGGGTGAGTACTTTTTGAAAATGACCTCGCCCTCCCTGTCCGTGTAAATCTCAAGCGGATCTCCCTCGCGGATTCGCATAGTGCGGCGGATTTCCTTTGGGATAACGACGCGTCCAAGGTCATCAATTCTTCTAACAATTCCTGTTGCTTTCATATATAAAATCTCCTTATTTTACAAATTTGTACATTTAGTATCTGCAAAATAAGGAGACTTATACCGTATAAATTTTCAAAATGTTATTTTTTATCAATATTACATTACAATAGTCGGAGAGCAGAACGTTGAGTCACAGCACATTATGAAGTTGGTAAAATAATGTAAAGTATTCGAACATGTAAAAAAGGGGAGCAAACACAAGGTTTGTTCCGCTTTTTGTTTTACGAATATTCACCACTCATATGAGTGATAACTGATTTATTGTTGTTTCGCTACTACGCCGTTTTCTGTAATTGTGGTGGTAACGCCAACTACGATCTTAATAACACCCGAAGTGCTATCTCTGTCAACGTAAATACCATCATAATTATCGAAGGAATCAGTTTTATCATTGATTGCAAAGCCGTAGATTTTATCTTTAGCTGATGCGGGATAATGAATTTCAAACGTAAGACCTGCTTCAAGAACAAGTGTACCACCCGCACCAATGTTAAACAAGTAAACGGGGCTCTTTACGTCCTTGAAATTAACTACCATAGTTCCATCGCCATATACACCGCCGGAAAGAGTAAGCTTACCTCCGTTACTAATGTCAAAAACGTGCCAAGATTTGTTTGCATTATGGTCGAAGGTACATGTTAAATCAAAGGAGTTAATATTAAGTCGGCTATTATCTCCGGATCCAACCTCACAGAAATTATGCTTATTACCGGAAATAGACAAATCGTTCTTACCGCTTCCTGTGATATCAGCTCCCATAATGATACTCTTGCCGTTTTCAAGATGCTGGAAAAGCTGTGCAGCGGTCATATTTCCGTCAGCAACTATATGTTCCTGATTTGCAACTTCCTCAAGCATATAAACAGGTCTTATCGTTACGTCCGCCGTAACGTTCTGAAGTTTTGTTCTCCATCCTTGCTCCCATTCACCAACGTAGCCGTCAATTTCAGGAAGATCGGGTGGATTCTTATCTGCGGGCCAGCTTAAGTTATCCTCTGTCCAAACCTCGCTGTAAATAACCTTGCCGTCAACATCAACGAATCTGATAATGTAGGGATTCTCCCATGATTCGTAAAGAACAACGTCTTCGTAGTTTCCTGCAGGGATTTTTTCGACTTTTGCAGAATTGGTATTTACCCATCCCACAAATTTCTTGCCTGCGTTAGTTGTAATAGCGGAGGTATATGTTGTATGCTCATTAGCCCAGAGCTTTGTTTCACTTCTCTCGCCGTCAGTAACATATTCCGTGCGGAGAATCTACAGGAGGTACGTACTCAGAGTTAGCATCATAAACCACTGTGAAGGGGCTGAAGGATTTTGTGTTGAAGTAGATGATACCTCTATCAGGATTGTAGTAAGCATCTGTGATTTCCTGATCACCGTGGTAAATCTGCATACCTGCAAGACCTGCGGGAACGTGAAGCTCTACAGGAATATTAGCTGTATTGCCTTCCTTAATACCGGAAACGTTGATCTGGAATGTCTTAGTTGTCATACCTGCTGTGTATGAGAAGTTAGGAACGTAATTGGGATCCTCTTCAACTTCTACAAGAACGTTTGTTGCATTGTCTTCAAATGCATCTGCAGGGATGTTAAGAGCAAGAACTGCCTCATTTGTCTCGTCATCAGTAACAAGAATGTATGTAGCACCGTTTCTGTTTACTGCAACTGTTGAAACGCCACCGGGGTAAGGAGCATTTGCGTCGTAGTCAGGACCAAAGCTATCTTCCTCGTAAGCGAGCTGTGTAGCAAGAAGCTTAATATCGAATGTGATGGAGCCATTCATATAGTCATTGTCTGCAGCTTCATCCATGTGGATGGAAAGTGCGAAGTAATGAATATCCTCGGGCATCATTTCAACATCATATGCGGATGTTGCGTTGATTCCCTTAGAAACACGTACGCCATTATTCTTGAAGTCAAGATCGCCGCGTGTAAGAGAATTAGCCTGTGCATCGGGTGTGATGATGTAGGACATAACGTCATGGAGATCCTTTTCTACATCTGTAACGTCAAGAGCTACCTGATACTTGAGAGCAAGTGTACCTGCATTCTTGATAGCAAGGTAAACTGTCTGTGTCTTACCGGGCTCCCAAAGTGTTTCGCCTGCATTGTTCTGAGCAACAGAACCAGGGCCAAAAATGGGATCCTGAGAATCGGAGATATCAACATATTCCTGACCGTTGTACATTAAAAGTTGAACGTTAAGTTCGCCGGCAACGATCTTATTACCGGAGCTTGTTACAGAATCTGTAAACCAAGCAAATGTTGAGCCAAGAAGCATTGTGAAGCAAAGAAGAAGTGCAATAACGCTGCTGAGCAATGCTCTCTTGATCTGCTTTGTATTCGTCATTATTTTTTCCTCCTATTTTATTTTTTGAAAAAGACGAACTTTTCAACCTGCCGCTTGCGCGGTAGGATTTAATTGCTTTCGGTTTCCTCGCTTGAGGAATCCTTTTGTGTATCTGTGTTTGAGTTAGTTTTGATTTCAAGCTGCTCCTTAAGTGCCATGAGTTCACGGAGCATCTCTTCATTTCTCTTTCTTTCTGCCGCGATTTCAGCTTTTTCAGCCTCAAGAACCGCGTTTTGTTCCTTCTTTAACTTTTTGAAAAGCTGGATAACGTCCATACCGTTCATTCCTATAAGTATAAGAAATGGAACAAGAATACACCAGATATATCCGGGTGTGGATTTCAAAAATGCGAAGAACGTTCCCACTCCCGGAAGTTTGCCCGCATAAACGCCCAAAACATATTCGGGCTTTACAAGCGCTTCATCGTTCGTGTCGGTGTTAGTACCGTAAGTAACAAAGCCGATAAGGCCACCGTCTTTGTCAGTTTTTACTTCACGAATCATATGCGTTACGGTTTCACCGTAGCTCTCCTGATTCGTTGACATAAAGGATATGATATCCCCTGCCTTCAGTTCCGCCGGCTTTTTTGTTTCTTTTACAAGAATTATATCGCCCGCATCAAAATGAACTTCCAGATGCGCGTTCAATTCCGACTCGCTCATGGAGTCCGTTTGAACGATGTAGGACTTGTAACCAAAAATGTCTCGATCGTTTTTATCAAGTGTTGTAACTGATAAAATTGTAAATACCATAATGATTCCGGTGAATACAAATAGCATCACTGTGAGAATCTTTGATATCATATTCAAAACATTTTGGAATGTGTTTTTTGTCGCCATATTAAACTTCCTCCTTACTGAATCTCAACATTTCCCTGTACTGCATAAACTGTTATGCCTATACCGGAATATTCTTTCTTTTGGAAATCATTTGTTGCGGTTGTCTTCATACGTATTACGAGATAATACGTATCACTTGTATCAAGTGGATCTAAGTCTTCTACAACAAACGATTTTATCTGTTGAGCATCGTTGAGATTATTAGGATCGGTTGTTACCCAAAGCTCAAAGGCGTCATCAAATGCTTGCATATTTTCATTTTCGTCATTACTGATGTACATACGGAAATTAATAGATACTGTTCCCGTATTCTTGACACGGAAGCCCTGTGTGCAGATAGTCGCGCCGGGCTCAAAATATATGGGTTCATGATGATCAGCAGCACCAAAGTTAAGTACGCCTCCCACAAGAGAGTCGCCGAATTCGTTAACAATGTCGACCTTAACTTGACCACTGGTTACATTTACGCCAATTGTTCCGTCCTCACCGTTGGTGAAGAGCGCCCATGTGACTCCTGCCATAGAGATTAGGCAGAGCAAGATTACAAGTGACGGCAAAATTATTTTTTGCACCGTGCGTTTATTCTGTTCTTCAAGTGACTCGCACATACTTTTACTCCACCACCTCCTATCAAACGTCGTCAAAATATGTAAGTCCTTGTGGCATATAAATGCCAATTGTGTTTTTCTCCATCCCATTCACTCTCGGAGGAGAGAGTGAATTTGAATGGATGAAAAAATTTTACCCACTCACGCGTAGCGATTCCACGCAAGCGAATTTTAAATAATTACTGTGCGTTGCCCTGGATTGCCTCTACTCTGTAAGCGAATGTGCAAGATTTTTCCTGGTATTCGTTGCCTGCTGCCTCGGGAAGCTCAATTCTAACGTGAACTACTGCGGGAGCTACGCCTGCTGCCAATTCAGAGTAGTTAGTAACGTGCTGATTGTTGCCGTCAAGACCGTATGTAAGAGTGTCAAATGTAATTACAAGACCGCTCCAAAGACCTGTATCGGAAACAACGGAGAGAACTGTTCTGTAATCAACTGTTACATTGCTGTTGTTTGTAACAACGATATCGAACTCGATTACGTCACCGGGAACCATTTTATCTACCCTAACAGTGTTATCAGTTGTGCTGAATGTTGCTGTTGTTTCGGGTACGTTGGTTCCAAGTGTGGACCAAAGATTAACTCTCTCTGCTACTGCAACTACGTTAACTCTAGCTGCCTGAACTGCTACGTTTACTGTGCTTTCGCTTGTGAAAAGGGCAAATGTGGATCCTGCGATAAGGCAAAGGCAAAGAGCGATTGTCAAAACCGAGGACAAGATAACTTTCTTTTTCATCATTTTTTCACCTTTCAAATTTTACTTAATCGGCTTGTGAACTTTCAAAACACGAATCCAAGCCATAATTCGCGTTTTGTTTTGGGATTACTGCTGTGCGTTGGTCGCTTGAACTGCCTTGACAATAATGTCAAATACAACTCCCTCTCCCTGCGCCCAGTCGTTATCCATATTCTCGTCTTTATAGTCGCGGTCATCAAGGAATTCAACTCTGATGCTAAACTCCTCACCAACCTCGCCCTTCAAGAGAGTACCAAGCTCGAAAACGTATCCTTCGGAATAGACATCGCTAAGTCTCTTCGTTACGGAAACACCTTCGTGATTGGTTACAACAACTTGCATTTGTCTTGCAAGACTGTTATATCCTTTTACAAGTACCACTTCAACACTGTATGAGAATGCTACGTCGGAATAATTTGCCGACTCGGGATCTGAGTCATTATTTACAACTCTCATTGTAGCATCAAAGTAGCTACCGGGAACAATTTTGATGTTCTTGGAATTAATTCCGAAAGCATTTTCGGAAGTTTCTTTTGTGAAATCATAAACTGTATCGTCGGTATGCACTTGAAGCAGACCAAATTCATCAAGCACGCTGTATTCGAGATGTGTTCTCTCAAGCGTAACGTTAAGTCTACCCGCTTCAAGATGATTGCCTACTGAAAATTGGTCAGTAAACAAAGCATACGTTAAACCTGCTATGATCATCAAGCACAAAAGAATTATTGAACAAGAAACAAGCAAAATTCTTTTAATTTTCACTGTTCGTCCTCCTTTCAAACAGCGTGATATATATTGAAAGATTGCCACATGGCAACATTACAATCAATAAAGTTCAATTACGGTACCACCCGTAAGTTCGATCATCTTGATCGCTTCCTTTGAGAAGGCCTCAGCCTTAATGGTAAACGGCTTTGTCAAAATGCCGTCCGCAAGAATTTTAATTCTGCGTTCCTTTTTGCTAACAAGCTTTCTTTGCTGAAGAAGTGCCAGAGTAATAACCTCGCCCGCCTCGAAATGCTCGTTGATAACACCAAGGTTGATTTCTCCCTTTCTTCCCTGTCCTGCGCCTCTCTCACGGATAACGTACTGCATAGCAGCGTCATCACTAATGAGAGCGTCTGCCTCGATAGCATCAACTTCATCAAGAATAATAATGGGCTCGGGCACTATCACGGGCTCGGGAACAATAATGGGCTCGGGTATAATAATGGGCTCGGGAACTTCCTCGCGAACTTCCTCGACCTCTTCCTTCTTGCGTCTTTCCAAAAGCCAGTCAATGATAACGTAGATTATCGTGCCAATTGCTACCAATGACGCAATTATTAGGAATATAACAACAACGTAATAATAACTCATAAGTTCAGTCCTTATTTATCAGATTCTGAGGATTCTTTCTTTGTAGCTTCAAGCTCAGCAAGTCTGCGGCGAAGCTCCTCAAGCTCATTTTCCTTTTCTTCCTTTTCCTTTTTATCCTTTACCTTCTTATCCTCACCAACTGCGTTGATGATTTTTATCACCTCGATAAGAATGATTGCAAAGCAAGGAAGAATTACAAGGCAAATCATACCAACGGGCTTCTTGAGAAGAGTCAAGAACGAGCCAAATAAATATGAATGACCTGTAACCTCACCAATTATGTAATTCAAGCTATTGGGAATGGATGTATCGATAGTCTGTCTCAAAAGACGCTCGTCGGAATCCTTATTATCTCCCTCAAGCTCTATGATATATCCACCGGTTTCCTTTTCAGTAATGCTTACAACACGGTGAGTGATAGTCATTTGTGTTGTATAAACATATCTAAATGCGAGAACATCTCCCACCTGTACGTTTTTATACCATTCATCCGCTTTCGCTTCATCCTCGGGCATCAGCTTTATAAATACCATTGAATTAACGGGAATGCTCTTAATCTTGTAGTTTGAAACGTCGGTGTGCTCCGATGCTCCCATAGAGTCTGTAACAACGAGTCTCATTTGGTAACCAAAAATTTCAGAAGCTCCATCGCTATCCTTCTTTGAGAAAACCGTCAAGATCACAGCTGCAATACAAAGCGCAAGGAAAATGAACATTAC
>CANBDB010000028.1 GCA_947367285.1 uncultured Clostridia bacterium
ATAATTTACTGAAGTTAATTGTTAGTAGAACATATGAAGAACAAGCTCTTTTTAATACTATTGTTGGCAAGTATTTTGCTGACATCCTGCGATTTTTGGAATAATATATTCACACCAACTCAGTCCACGCTCCCCGAAGGCGATGGTTTTTTTGAGGGAGTGCAGGTCGATCTCGATATGAATATGAATTATCCCATTGTTGATAACATGCCCGATGGTGAAGGCAAACCTCTAAAGGTTATCCTTTTGCTTGGTCAAAGCAATGCTTCCGGCTGCTCGGCAGGTCTTTATTTGAAAGAAAATATAGGCGAAGCAGCTTATGAAAAGTATGAAAACGGCTTTGACAACGTGCTTATCAATTACTGCATTGACAACCACAACTCCACAAGCGAGGGCGAGTTTTTGAAGGTAGATATGACCTGCGGTGCATACGGGGGAGCTTTTGGCCCGGAGGTCGGAATGGCCGAGGTTCTTTCCGCGGCTTTTCCTGACGAGCAAATCGTGATCCTCAAATACACAATGTCGGGGTATACTATTAATTATCATTGGCTACTGAAATACCAGCGCGGTGATATTTATGAGGCATTTTTGGAATTTGTAAATACATATATGGGTTATCTTTCCGACAAAAATTATGATGCGAGAATCGGCGCTGTTTGTTGGATGCAGGGGGAGAGCGATACCACGGAATTCAAGGCATCGAGATACTATGATAATCAAGTTAAGCTTGTGGAATATTTGAGGGAGGATCTCGCGCAGTATGCCGAGGAGGGCGGCATTTACTTTATTGATGCAGGTATTTCAAACAGTCCGTACTGCGAGCCTGCTTATGACGTGGTGAACGAAGCGAAGGAGCTTTTTTCCGAGCTTTCGGAGCTTAATCTCTATTTCTCCACCATAGACCTTGGATTCACAATTAATAAGGAGCCTCCCGGAGACCCCGATTGGGGTCATTACGACTCACTTTCCGAGCTTGAGCTCGGCAGGGAATTTGGTAAAAGGATAGTTGATATTTATCTGAAAAAGTAGAAAATTTTATTGACAACGGCTCACTATTTTGATATAATAAACTCAACTTGGAGTTGATTTTGAGAGGTGATAAAAATATGAGAACACAGGGTGAAAGAATTAAAAAGCTTAGAAAGAGCAAGGGTGTAACCCAGCGCGAGCTTGCCGAGCGACTTGGTATTTCCGAGCAAGCTATTTCCAAGTGGGAGAAAAATCTCTCCAATCCTTCTACCAAAAATCTTTTGCAAATAGCCAAGATTTTTGGTGTTTCCATAACTTATTTTTATCAAAGTGAAGAATCACAAAGCAAAAAAATCGTTCGCGGAAGCGGTATGGCATCTCTTCGCGAGCTTTACAAGATAGGGCGCGGACCGTCGAGCTCACACACGATAGGGCCTGAGCGCGCTTGCTTGCGCTTTAAGGCGGAGCATCCTGCCGAAAGCTACCGTGCGGTGCTTTACGGATCCCTCTCAAAAACAGGCAAGGGGCACGGCACGGATTACGTTATCAAGGAGACCTTTTTGCCCCAAATATGCGAGGTGGAATTTGACTTTGATACCGAATGCACGGTGCATCCCAACACTATGGATCTCATTGCCATTAGTGGCGGCAGAGAAATAGCCAAGCAGCGCTTTTACAGCGTTGGTGGCGGAAGTATCGTTGCTGAGGGCGAAACCCTCGCGCAAAGTGAGATGATTTACCCACTCGACACCTTCAAGGATATTGCCGATTACTGCCGCGCACGTGGAATCAGAATTTGGGAATATGCTTTTGAAATTGAGGGCGAGGGTTTTTATGCCCATATGGAAAGCATATGGAAGGCTATGCGCGAATCCATGAGTGCTGGAATTGAAGATGAGGGAATACTCCCCGGCGGTCTTGGAGTTCACAAGAAGGCAAAGCAGCTCTATAACTCGTATAAGGAAGGCGAAAACCGTGAAACGCGTGAGGACCGTCTCGTTTGCGCGCTTGCATTTGCCGTGGGAGAGCAAAATGCGGCAGGTCAAAGAATCGTTACTGCGCCCACCTGCGGTGCGGCAGGTGTTTTGCCTGCGGTAATGCTCTATCACAAGCACAAGAGGCAGGCAACTGACGACGATATTATTAAGGCACTCACAACCGCGGGTGTAATAGGCAATCTTATAAAACACAATGCATCAATTTCAGGTGCGGAATGCGGTTGTCAAGCGGAGGTAGGAAGCGCGTGCTCAATGGCGGCGGCGGCTCTTGCGGAGCTTTACGGAATGGATATTGACAAGATAGAATATGCGGCGGAGATTGCCCTTGAGCATCATCTTGGCCTTACCTGTGACCCCATTTGCGGACTTGTTCAAATCCCCTGCATTGAGAGAAACGCGGTTGCGGCGATGCGTGCTATCAACGCGGCTAACCTTGCGGATCTTCTTTTTGACACAAGAAAGATCTCCTTTGACAAGGTTGTTATCGCGATGAAGGAAACGGGCGATGATATGAGTCCTGCGTATAAGGAAACGAGTGAAGCGGGACTTGCAAAGATAGCGGTTAAATAGCATAGTATAAATAAAAAAGAGGTTTTAGTAATGAATATAGTAGTTTTGGCAGGCGGTCTCAGTATGGAGCGCGACGTCTCCTTGGCATCGGGCTCGCTTATTGCGAATGCACTTCGTGATGCGGGTGAGCATGCGGTGCTAGTCGACCTGTATTATGGAATAGAAAAAGAAAAGATGAATTTTGATGGCGTTTCGGGTAGATACGAGTATAAAATTCCCAAACTTGCTCCCGATCTTGACGCGCTTATCGCAGGAAACGGCGGCAGGGAAAATCCCGTTGGGGAGAACGTAATCGAATTTTGTAAAATGGCGGACGTTGCTTTTCTCGCACTCCACGGTGGAGTTGGTGAAAACGGAAAGCTCCAAGCGCTCCTTGAAATGAACGGTGTAAGATTTACCGGTAGCTCATCCGTTGGATGCATGCTTTCAATGGATAAAATAATTTCTAAAGAGCTTGTGGCAAGGGAAGGAATTCCTACTGCCGAGTGGCTTACAAACAAGGACAATAGAGATGAACTCAAAAGCCTCATTCCTTGCTTTGTAAAGCCTGCGGATAACGGCTCCAGTGTTGGTGTTACCAAGGTTGTTAGTGAAAAGGAGCTCAATGATGCGCTTGATGAGGCGGAAAAGTTCTCCGATAATGTTCTCGTTGAAAAACAGGTAGTGGGCAGGGAATTTTCCGTTGGAATATTGGACGGCAAGGCACTTCCTCCTATTGAAATTATTGCAAGCGGAGATTTTTATAACTACAAGGTGAAATATCAAGCGGGACTCGCTCGTGAAATTTGTCCTGCGCCTCTTAGCGAGGAGTTGACCCATAAACTACAGGGCTATGCTGAGCGCGCACATAAAATTTTGCGCCTTGGCGCATATTCGAGAATTGACTTTATTCTTGACGAAGGGGGAGAATTTTTCTTCCTTGAAGCGAATGCACTTCCGGGTATGACACCCACTAGCTTGCTTCCCCAAGAGGCGGCGGCAAGTGGTATGAGCTACACTGAGCTTTGCCTTAAATTGATCGAATTAGCATAAAAAAGATGCAGTCAGTTGACTGCATCTTTTTTTATTTTTCAATTACTTTATATTTCAAATTGTGATGGAGCTTGAACTCTCTGTTTCCCACGTTTATTAGAGTTATGGGGGAGAGGGAATGAAGCTTTAAATCGTAAATGAGCCTTGATTTTTTAAGTCCCGAGCGTATTCTATGGTTTGGGAGTGAAAGCGATACTCGAGCCGCTTCCACCGCGAGTGCAGCAAGATATACATTGCAAAGATTGATGCTCGGAATGCGAAATAGGTCATTGAAATAGAAAAACTGCGTTCCTCCGAGGAGCTTTGAGGTGAAAATGGTGATTTTGTTTTGCGACACATAGCTGATGCGAGTACCTAGTTTGCTCTTTGTGGTAGAGGTATAATCGAAATTTTCTTTGCTTGTGGCAGAAATTATCTCCCCGGTTCCCACGGGAGCGAGATTTATAAGTCCTTCGTTCTTTTCGTCATCATTTGATGTCAGGATGAGGGTATGTGGGATGATTTTCGTATTTTTGAAAAGCTCCTTGCAACACGGGTATGATACCTCAAAAAGAAGATAGACATTTTCCAAAATCTCCAGTGCAACACCGCAAAGCAGCTCCTCATTTGAGATAAGCTTTTGAGTTCTTCTAAGCAAGAGTCCCGCGCTTATAGTTATATTTTTAGTGTCCACGGGCACACCGTTTTGCAAAAATCTATCTTTTAGTTCCACGCGATCCGAATTGATATATCTCGCGTGTCCAATGCCCTTGGCACTCATAATTGATGAAAGAAAGGATGCGACGTTGCTCGCATCCTCTCCAACAATAAAGATAATTTTTGTGTTAAAATTGCTTTTGATTTTTGCTGTTGCAGGTGTAAAGGATGCCGTGGTATTATTTTCTATAAATTGTTTGAGATGCTTATACGTCATATTTCTCCAAGCAAGAAACGTCTAGCTGCCTCATATTCCTGATCTGCCGCCTTGGCGCGCTTGAGATTTGCAGGGGTGTTGGGTTTCTTAATTGCGCGAAGGAGTATATTTTTGGGAGTTTCCTCGGGGTCGATAAGCTCAACCGCTACACAAGAATAGTTGTTTGCCTCAAGTCGCTTTAAGCGGAGTGCGTCGGTTGCCGCGTCGCAAAGCTTTTGACGTAGCATGGAGTGCTCGGTTACAAAAGCGAGGGGCTTGCACTTTATTGTGTGATTAAGCTTGTGATGACAGCAGGGAGTTGATAGGATTACCTTTGCTTCCTCGGCAATGGCCTTGTCAAGCACGATATCGGTTGCGATATCGCACGCATGAAGGGAGATGACGAGGTGGGGCTTTTCCTCACACTCGTATTTGGTGATGTCTCCGCAATAGAATTTGAGAGTATCAAATCCAACGTCGCGCGCAACTGTATTACAGTACTCAATAACGTCTGATTTCAAATCAACACCGTACATTTTAACTGCTCTGCCCATAACGTTTTTGAGATAGTGATATACCGCAAATGAGAGATAGCTCTTGCCACAGCAAAGATCGTATACCACAAGCTCGCCCGACTCGGGCAAGCTCTGATAAATGTCGCGCACGTTTTCAACAAATTTGTTGATTTGGCGGAATTTGGATTGCTTTTTATCGTAAACTCTACCGTTTTTATCGCTGACACCAAGGTATTTTAGAAATTCCGCATCACCCTGAATGATGTAATTTTTCTCTTGATTATTGCCCTTAATCTCCGCCTTTTCAACGGAATTTGCGTTGAGCTTGCTTGTGAGGTTGCTAACGCCAATGAGGGTTATCTTTCCTGATTTTGACGATTTGTATTCACAGTCTCCTGCGGTTGTGATGAGATTTACCTGCGAGTAAGCGCAAATAAGGGAGCAAAGGCGCTCGGTGGCATCCGCATCCACAAAAATGTTCTCGTGTTTTGCCTTGTTATCGGTGTGAAAGCTCTCGGCTTGAAGGCAGAGCTTACCCGAGATGTTTTTGAGTGTGAGCACGGTTTTTATTATGCTTTTGTCAATGGATTTTGAAAATACCGCCTTTTTGAGAGCCTGCTTTTCGGTTGCAAGAACGATAGAAGTCGCAAAATCGCGTATTTTTGAATCAAAATTTGTCATATTTTGGGTGGTCTCCTGTTGCGGCTCATTTTGAAGAGTCGGTTCATTCTTTTTGAAATGCTTTCCTTTTTCTCGGCGGTCTCGCGCTCAAGTTTTTTTGGTGAGTGATAGTTTTCGCCGTCGAATTCAATGGTGAAAATATCATTTTCCTCAATGGAACTCAAGACATCTTTTGAAATTTCATATTTCTTATCGTTTTCGTCAAGACAAACACCGATATTTTCTTCGTATCTATCGAGAACTAATTTTAAAATCATATTATTTATCCTTTAGTCAAAATATCCTTTTTTATAAAGAAGCTCGGCAATAAGCACCGCTCCCCCGGCCGCACCGCGAAGTGTGTTGTGGGAGAGTCCTACGAATTTGTAGTCGTACACACTATCCTCACGAAGTCGGCCTGCACAAACTCCCATACCGCCAAAAATGTCGCGGTCGAGCTTTGCTTGGGGGCGGTTATCTTCTTCAAAATAGGTAATAAATTGCTTGGGCGCGTGGGGAAGGGAGAGCTCTTGGGGCTCGCCACGGAAATTTTTCCAAGCGGTAAGGATTTGTTCCTTAGTGGGTTTATTTCTAAATTTCACAAACACTGCGGCAGTATGACCGTCGGTTACGGGAACGCGAATGCATTGAGTAGTTATTTTTATATCGTTTGTCTTAACTATCTCACCGTTTTGAATGCTTCCCCAAACCTTGAGGGGCTCCTGCTCGCTCTTTTCTTCCTCACCGCCAATGAATGGAATAACGTTGTCAACCATCTCTTGCCATTCGGCAAAGGTCTTGCCCGCACCCGAAATTGCCTGATACGTTGTGGCAACTACCTCGTATGGTTCAAATTCAAGCAGGGGAGTGAGCATTGGAACGTAGGACTGAATGGAGCAGTTGGGCTTAACTGCGATAAAGCCACGGGTTGTTCCAAGTCGAGCTTTTTGGGTTTCGATAATCTCAAGGTGCTCGGGATTTATTTCGGGAATAACCATTGGTACATCAGCAGTCATACGGTGTGCGGAGTTATTTGATACAACGGGTATCTCCGCCTTAGCATACGCTTCCTCAAGCGCGCGGATATCGTCCTTTTTCATATCCACCGCACAGAAAACGAAGTCCACGTGGAGTCTTATTGCATCAATATCCTGTGCGTCCACAACGGTCATATTTTTATATTCTTCGGGGATGGGAGTGGTCATCTTCCAACGGGCACCCACTGCATCCACATATTTTTGCCCTGCGCTTCTTTTAGACGCGGCAAGAACTGTTACTTCAAAGAAGGGGTGGTTATCAAGCAAGGTCAAAAATCTTTGACCCACCATACCTGTAGCACCAACAATACCAACTCTTTTTTTCATAAAGTACCTCTCAAAACATTAATTGCATATCTCTTTATATACTATGTTTTTGTGAACTCCGCGGTCCTTGGCGCAAGACTTTATTGCATCCATTTTAGAAAGACCGTTTGAGATATAGAAGTTCACGTGCTCCTCGATACTCATATTTTCAAAGAAGCAATCTTCCTTTTTGCTCTTTGTAGCGCCCCCAACTATGAGAACGTATTCACCGCGAGGGTCGTTCTTTTCATAATACTCAACTGCGCCTTCAAGAGTTAAGCGAAGCACCTCTTCATTTTTCTTGGTAAGCTCGCGACAAAGGGCAATTTTTCTATCACCACCGAAGGTGTTTTTCATATCCTCAAGCGTTGCGCGAAGCTTGTGGGGGGCTTCGTGGAAGATCATTGTACGTTTTTCATTTTCGAGCTCTGAGAGCCTTTCGCGACGCTCACCCTTATTTGCTGAAAGGAAGCCTTCAAATGTAAATCTACCCGTGGGGAGACCCGAGAGCGTGAGTGCAATAATACCCGCACACGCACCCGGAATACTTGTTACGGGAACGCCAACCTCCGCGCAAAGTGCCACGATATCTTCACCGGGGTCACTTATAGCGGGTGTGCCTGCGTCAGTGATGAGAGCGCAGGATTCACCGGCTTTAAGGCGATCAACGATCACCTCTCCTCTCTCCCTCTTGTTGTGCTCAAAGTATGATACCATGGGCTTTGAAATGCCGAGGTACGAAAGCAGTTTCATAGAGTTTCTTGTATCCTCCGCAGCCACAAAATCAACCTCGGAAAGCACTTTTACAGCGCGCTCCGAAAGATCCGCGAGGTTGCCTATTGGAGTTGCAACAAGGTAGAGCATACCTTTTTCTATTTTATTTTTCTCATTTTCAAGATTGGTCGTTTTAATGCTACTCATATTGCTCCTTTCACATTTTTCACACCCGCTCATAAAATAGTATTAATGAAATTTCAGAGGGGGAAAATATGGCAATAAAAATATATATAGATCAGGGTCACAATCCGAGCTCTCCCAACGCAGGGGCTGAGGGAAACGGATTTGTGGAGCAGGACATCACCTATGAGATAGGAGTGCGTCTTGCTGAGTTGCTTCGTTCAAATGGGAATTTTGACGTGCGTCTTTCACGCCCAACACCGACCACTTCGCTTGGAACTACGAATTCAAGCTCTCTAAGAGCGCGGGTGGATGCGGCAAATGCCTTTGGCGCGGATTATTTTGTTAGTTTACACACCAATGCCTCAACAAATAGCTCCGTATCCGGCAGTGAGGCGCTCGTCTATGACGAACCGAGCATCGCAAGTGAGCTTGGTGAAGATATTTTGCTTTGGCTAAATCGCACCACAGGACTCCGCAATCGAGGAATAGTTGAGCGCCCGGGTCTATACGTTTTGCGAAAAACGAGTATGCCCGCGGTACTTGTTGAAATGGGATTTATCTCAAATGCGTCGGATGCGCAACTTATGAATAATAGCCCCGAGCTATTTGCAGAGGGTATTTACAATGGTATACTGCAATACACGGGGCTACTTTGATATAAAATACTTATCAGTTACACATTTTGAGGAATTCTTCCTCGTCTATTATAGTAATTCCAAGATTTTTTGCTTTGACGAGCTTGCTTCCTGCATCCTCACCTGCGAGGACGTAACTCGTTTTTCCTGAAACGGATCCTGCAGTTTTACCGCCACGATCCTTTATCATCTTGCTTGCGGCATCACGGCTCATTGTGGGCAACGTGCCCGTGAGTACGAAGGTAAGGCCTTCAAAGCGGTTATCAAGCTGAACGAATGTGGAGCTTGTGTTAAGTCCGAGGGACGAAAGCTTTCTGCAAAGGTCGATATTTTGGGGGTGGGAGAAGAAATCTACCACGCAATCCGCAGTAATCTCGCCAAAGTCTGGAATTTCACAAAGCTCTTCCACCGTGGCGCACATAAGCGCATCAAGAGTTTTGTATCTATTTGCGAGCGCGCTTGCGGCAACCTCGCCAATATTTCTTATTCCGAGAGCGTACACAAGGCGTTCAAGACCTGCGCTCTTGGAATTGTTTATTGAATTTATCAAGTTTTGAGCGCTCTTTTTGCCCATGCGCTCAATCTCTGCAACCTGTTCCTCGGTGATGAGATAGAGGTCCGCACAGTCGTGAATAAGACCGTTTTCAAGGAGTGCATTTACGATCTGTGGGCCAAGTCCGTCGATATTCATTGCACCCTTGGATGCGAAATGCTCTATGCTTCTTGAAAGCTGTGCAGGGCAGGACAAATTGGTGCAGCGAATAGCTGCTCCGTCATTGTCGTCGCGAGTAACGGGTTCTCCGCAGGACGGACAGTGGGTAGGCATATAGAACTCAATCTCCGTGCCGTCGCGCTTTTCAGGGTGAGCGCAAAGCACCTCGGGAATAATGTCACCCGCTTTTCTGACGGTAACAGTGTCACCGAGCTTGATATCTCTTTCGCGGATAAAGTCGAGGTTGTGCAAGGTTGCACGCGAAACGCTCGTGCCTGCAAGTCTTACGGGGCTCAATACTGCGGTAGGAGTCAAAACACCGGTTCGTCCCACTGCAATAGTTATATCAATGAGCTTTGTTTGCTTTTCTTCGGGTGGGAATTTGTATGCAACCGCCCATTTGGGAGTGTTTGTACCCTCACCGATTTTCACTCTATCGGCAAGATTATCAATTTTGATAACAACGCCGTCAATGTCATAGGGGAGGGAGTCACGTAGTGCGCCGAGCTTTTCGATATGCTCGATTATCTCCTCGTAAGTATGGACGAGAGCTCTATCGCGAAGGACTGCAAAGCCAAGCTCCTTTATAGTGTCAAGGGTATCCGTGTGTGATACGGGTGTGCGGTTATCTCCGTAAACGTCACCGTACTGAAGATTGAAAACGAAGATATCAAGCTTTCTATCTGCGCAAACCTTGGGGTCGAGCTGACGGAGTGAGCCTGCCGCCGCATTTCTCGGATTGGCGAGAAGCTGCACGCCGTTTTTCTCACGTTCATCATTTAGAGCATAGAAAACCTTGCGCGGCATATATACCTCTCCGCGAAGGGAGAAGGAAAGGGGCTTGTCTATCGAGAGGGGAATGGAATTTATTGTTTTAATATTTTGCGTTACGTCCTCGCCTACAGTTCCGTCTCCACGAGTTGCGCCATTTACCAAAACCCCGTTTTCGTATGTGATTGCTACGGAAAGACCGTCAATTTTGGGCTCAACGGAAAAGGTGGGATTTTCAACGAGTCCCGCCATTCTATCTACAAAATCCTTTATCTCTCCATATTCAAAAACGTCGGATAGGGAATTCATTGGCACTGCGTGAGTAACCTTTTCGAACTTGTCGAGCGGCTTGCCGCCAACACGGCAGGTGGGCGACGTGGGATCAAAATACTCGGGATGTGCCTCTTCAAGACGGACAAGCTCCGCGTAAAGACGGTCATATTCAAAATCCGAGATCTCGGGATCGTCGTACACGTAGTAGCGCTTTGCGTGATAGGAAAGCGTCTCTCGCAGCTCCTTTATTCTTTCTAAAACTTCATTCATATTTTTCTCCCATTGCCATAAGGCTAAATTTTATTTTTCGAGAAGGTATTTTGTAATTCTCTCAATGGATTCGTTGAACTCTTCGGAATTAGAGTTGTAGAACTTTACAAGGCAATCCGAAAGCTCGGGAATTGTAGGTGTGGAGTAATTTCTACCTGCTACATATTCATCCCAGTGAGCGAGTTTCCAAGTATCTCTCGGTGAGTTTCTCGCGATCATTCTCTTGTGGCTTACCTCAATGTCGGTCTCAACCCAAACAACTGTGAGCTCAGCACCGAGCTCAGAGAGCTTTGCTTTGAGGTCTCTTATATAGTCGTTGTCTCTGACCTCTCTTGTAAAGGGAGCGTTGATGAGAACGAGATCCGCATATTCAAGCGCCTCAAATGCGATATCGAGAATAGCGATATATTCATAGTTTCTGATATTTTCTTCAAAAAACGCTGAGGAACGGTTGATCTCCTCATTTCCTGCGAGGAAAATTCTGTTTGAAAGGGGCACGAGAGCGTCCTTGTCAAGATAAACGATATTGCGAAATCTCTTTGCAAGCTGCTTTGAAACAAAGGTCTTACCTGACGCGGGCGGTGACGTTACCAAAATTAAGTGTTTCATAGTGATGTATTGTCCTGAATATCTGTATATTGAGAAAGTTATTAACTTATCATATCAAAATATTTTATCACAAATAAAAGCAAAAGTCAACAAGGTGGGCACATAAAAAGCGGATAATCCTATTGAATAATATATTTTAATATGATATACTGTTAAAAAGTATTGACTTTATTGGGAGTATCTATGAACGTCTTTTCAAAAAGATATTTTGTGTGGATATCCTTTGTATTTTTACTGTTTTCGCGCCTATGCTTTGAGCTAAACAAAGCAACTTTTGCGATAGTGCTTTTAATTTTTGGAGCACTACTGCTCGGCATTTATTTGATTTTTAGACGCAACGGGTCATTTAAGAATATAGGAACAGTTGCGCTTTTTCTTTTGCTCGCCGCACTTTTGGGAACGGTAAATACAGGGGTGTATTTTCACAAAAATGAAAGTATTAAAACTGAATATAGTGGCGAGAGACAGATTCAGGGATACGTTTCCGATGTCATATCGAAAAACGATTTTTTGAGCGAGCTTGTAGTCAAAGTTGAAAAAGTTGACGGAAAGAGTACAAATCTTTCGGCTATACTTGTTACCGAGTACAAAAGCGATTTAATTGAGGGTGATTTCTTTGAAGCAAGCGTGAGTGCCATGGCACTCGGGGACTATGAAAATGTACTCTATCTTAAAAATGCGCAGTCGTACGATTATGCGCTTATTTGCGTGGTCAGCTCGGAGGACAAAATTGATATTCGTGACAAAGAATTCCGTATTGCTACCGCGTTTTCGAGACTTAATTCCAAGTTGTCATCAATTTTAAAGGTTAATCTTGGAAGGGGCTCGGGCGAGCTTGCGAGCGCGCTGCTGCTCGGAAACAGGGAGCAACTTTCCGACGAGGTGCTTCGCGATTTTCGCCGTGCGGGAGTTTATCATATGCTTGCGCTCAGCGGACTCCACGTGGCAATTCTTGTGGGTATTTTGGAAGCTCTACTTAAAAAGATATTCATTCCAAGGCCGTGCCGAGTACTTATCTTGGCAGTTCTTACGCTATTTTACGTTGCGCTTACGGGATTTCAACTCTCAACTTGCCGTTCAATGTTGATGTTATGGACACTATATTTGGCTATTGCACTCGAGGAGAGCAACGACACCATGACCGCTTTGTTCGTGGCGGTCTCCTTTATCGTACTTATTCAACCGAGCGCGGTTATGGATATAGGATTACTCCTTTCCTTCCTCTCAACTCTCGGTGTTGTGCTCGCAACTATAATTAAAAACAAGTTACAGTTTTTTCAAAGAAATATCGACGGCAGCGGGGCAAAGAAAAGATTTATTAAAGCTCTTCGCAGTTTGATCTATTCCTTGCTTGTTTCACTTTGTGTATGCGCCGCTACCTTGCCCGTGATAAGCTTTTATTTTGGTGAGCTTTCGCTCGCTACCTTTGTAAGTAACTTGTTCATGGCTTCAATTTGCGAAATATTTATGGTGTTTGCCATATTTACTCTCATATTTTCAGGTCTTGGCACTTTGGGTACAGTTGTTGCGAAGATCGGTGCGCTGATAGGCAAATGTATGACGGCAATAGTCGCACTTATATCCGATATAGATGGAATAGTTATTTCGCTTAGGTTTCCATTCGCGGAATATCTCGTTTGGGGACTTCTCATTACCTCGCTAATTTTACTTTCTTTGCGCCTCGCAAGAAGGTGGCTCATTGCCCTCCCGAGTGTGATTTTTGCTATTTTGTTTTGTATTAGTGCCGTTTCATATAACGCGAGTCGCTCGGATAAGGTGAACGTGGAATTTTTGCGTGATGACGTGCTCGTCATTTCATCCGCGGAGGGTGTGTATATTTGTGATGCGTCAAACGGCTATTACGGATCGTTTTATGACGGTATGAATTTGGCAAAAGAAAATTGCTTTACTGAAATCGACGGTGTGATACTGACTCATTATCACAATTATCACAGCATCTCACTTGAACGTCTCGCAAGTAATTGCATTATTGAAAGAGTCCTCGTTCCTATGCCCACGACCTATCAGGAAAGCCTTGTTATGAGCTCAATAGTTCGCGTGCTTGCGGACAAGGATGTCGAGGTGTATATTTATAACACCAACGAGGAGCTTGACATTTTATCGGGAAAACTCACCGTGAGCGATAGAGCATATATCACGGGACGAGTTAATCCAAGTGTTTGTTTGAGCTTTGAATACGGTGAGGGGCGATTTACTCTCGTTGAAAGACCGTATTTTGACACTTATCTTGAAGAATCGGGGAGCTTTGATAAATATATCGCTGACAGTGATATATTGGTGTTTGGCTCTGATGGAAATATTCCCGCGGAAAAATTTGAAATCTTTGGAGAACTAAAAAGCTCCTGTGAAACTTATTTTACGGATTTTGGAATGATGGACAAATCCGATTTTGAAGAGTATATGGACTGTCTCTTATACACATCTGACGCTGCCGACGACTTAATAGGTGTAGATCTCGGTGGTCGCGGGGTCATTGAATATG
>CANBDB010000029.1 GCA_947367285.1 uncultured Clostridia bacterium
ATTCAATATATCACTCACTTTTTTTCATTTTTATAAAATAATTTGGCATTACGTAACGTAATGCCAAATTGTTTATATTCTTTTCATAATTCTTGCAGTATGTGGCTTGGTTGAAATAAAGTTTTCATAGCTCTCGTATGAAAGCATGTCGATCCACTTGCCGTCAAGCTTCACTTTATAGTTCTCATTACCGCCGTTTGCAATAACTACAACGCGAGAGTCCTCTTTACTTCTCTCAAATACAAGAGTTGTTTCTCCGTGATCAAGAACACGGAAGTCTCCCCTATCAAAAGCCTTTTCAATATTTCTGAGCTCACCCAGGCGCTTATAATGATCTATAAGCTTTTTCTCCTCGCGTCCCCAAGGATAAGTTCTTCTGCAGAAGGGATCGTGATAGCCCTCAACGCCCGCCTCATCACCGTAATATACGGAAGGAATACCGTATACAGTATACTGAAGAATGGATGCAAGTTTAAGGCGTGCAATCGCTTTTTCCTTTTCGTGAGGAGTCATTCTCATAACCGCGAGATGATCATTGGGCGCATCGGGTCGGTAATTGTCGCCAAGCACAGTAAGAATTCTCTCAGTATCGTGCGTACCGAGGATGTTCATAAGAGAGTCACTAACGCATCTCGGATATGATGAATAAAGCTCCATCAACACGTTATAGAGCATTTCCGCTGAGCCGCAGGTTACAAAGTCAATAATACCGTTACGAAGAGGATAGTTCATTACGCTGTCAAGCTGACGTCCGTGAAAATAATTTCTTCTCTTGCCGTAAGCACTCTTAACAGCAGCATTTTCCCAAACCTCGCCAATTATGATGCCCTCGCCGTCGGTATGCTTGTGAACACACTCGCGAAGTCCATACAAAAACTCGTCAGGAAGCTCATCGGCAACGTCAAGTCGCCAACCTCCAATGCCCATCTTTGTATATTTTTCAATAACACCGCCCTCGCCAACAAAATAATTGCGACACTCGGGGTTGTTTTGATTGAGCTTGGGCATAATGTCAATTCCCCACCAAGACTCATATTCGTCGGGATAGTTCTTAAAGGTATACCAATCGTGGTACTTAGAACCGTCATAGTTATATGCTCCCGCGGACAAGTATTTGGCATATTTATTGAAATACAAGCTATCGTCGCCCGTGTGATTGAAAACACCGTCGAGAATGATGCTAATTCCCTTTTCCTTTGCCTTATAGATGAGTGAACGAAGAGCAACCTCACCGCCGAACATCTCGTCAACGGTCATATAGTCACCCGTGTCATACTTATGGTTGGAATATGCCTTAAAAATGGGGCTTAAGTAAATAACTTTTGTTCCAAGAGACTCAAGATAATCGAGTTTATCCTCAATACCCCTGAGATTTCCCCCAAAAAACATATTGTTAGCAAGCTTATCGCCCGGGTTTTTGACATATTGAGGCACTCCGTTATACCAGTCCTCGTTAATCACCATATCATCTCTACGATATGGCGCTATTTCACCCTTAGCAAAGCGGTCTACGAAAACGTGGTACATAATTCCCTTGCCAAACCATTCCTTTGGCTTGAAATATTCATCGTGAACGAGCAAGGAAAATTTTGATCCTGAACTGTAGGTTAAGGAGAAATCGTAATTATTTATACTGCTTGTAAAAAGGGTTCTAAGTCCTCTCAAAAAGAGGAATTCATAGAAAAAAAGTGCAGGAACAGGACCGCAGAGGGTTCTGAGATTAAGCTCAACGCTATACTCCTCCCTGCCGGGCCAAAAGCTTGTAAGATTCATAGGAACGTCCCAATAATCCTCGCCATCGCGATTGATTCTGAGCACCATTCCCTGCACGCCCATACTAGTGGGAATGCTTATTCTAAATCTTATTTCTTTATCTACAGAAAATGCCCCGTAGTACGAGGCATTTTCCCAAGATCCATCAACTTTTACTTCTTTTATGAACTCAACGTTATTCGTTGAGGCATTGTTAGACAGTTGAGTAAACATCTTAATTAGTTCTTATTCTCCGTGATTTTTCTAAGGTTCCAGAACTTCTGTGCATATTCTTCAATGCTTCTATCAGCTGCAAAGTAGCCGGAGGAAGCAATGTTCATAAGGGACATCTTGTTCCACCTTTCCTTGTTTGCGTAGTCCGCCATCATTCTATCGTGTGTTGTGCGGTAGGACTCAAAGTCTGCAAGGCACATGAAGGGGTCTGCTACGCCCATACCTGTGAGAAGGTATCTTGAAATGTGAGCGAAGGACTGACCTGCAAATCCACGGTTGAGGCAATCAATAATCTTGCTGAGACGATTGTTGTTAGCATAGAACTCGTTGGAGTGGTAGCCTCTTGCCCAAATCTCCTCAACCTCTTTAGCTGTAAGACCAAAGATGTACATATTTTCCTTACCTGCAGCTGCAAGCATTTCAACGTTAGCACCGTCAAGAGTACCAATTGTAAGAGCACCGTTCATCATAAGCTTCATACAGCCAGTACCACTCGCTTCCTTACCTGCAAGGGAGATCTGCTCACTTACCTCAGCTGAAGGAATAAGAGCCTCAGCCATACTTACGTTATAGTCCTCAAGGAATACTACCTTGATCTTTTCTCTAACAATGGGATCCTGATCGATCTCACGGCTGATGAAGCAAATGAGCTTGATAATTTCCTTAGCCATCTGGTAGCCGGGAGCAGCCTTAGCACCGAAAATAAATGTCTGAGGCTGAATGTCAAGATTGGGATTTTCCTTAATATCAATATAAAGATTGATGATGTTAAGCGCGTTAAGAAGCTGACGCTTGTACTCGTGGAGACGCTTGATCTGAACGTCAAATACGGAGTGTGTGTCGAGAACCTTACCTGTCTTCTTGTAAAGAAGATCAGCAAATGCTTTCTTGTTATCGTGCTTAATGTCTCTAACCTGCTGAAGAACTGCCTTATCATCAGCAAACTTGGCAAAGTTAGCAAGCTCCTCGGGGTTGTGTCTATAGCCTCTGCCAATGCAATCGTCAAGCAAGGAAGCAAGCTTGGGGTTGGAGTAGCAAAGCCATCTTCTATGTGCGATACCGTTAGTTACGTTATCGAATCTATTGGGATACATCTTATAGAAATCCTTGAATGTAGATTCCTTAAGAATATCGGAGTGAAGCTTGGATACACCGTTAATGGAGTGAGAACCGATAACGGAAAGGTTAGCCATTCTAACCTGGCCGTAGCCGATTACGCTGAGGTTGGAAATCTTATCCCAGTTGCCGGGGAATACGTTCCAAGCGTCCTTACAGAATCTCTCGTTGATCTCTTTGATGATCTGGTGAATTCTGGGAAGCTTGAGCTGGAAGATATCCTCGTTCCATGTTTCAAGTGCCTCGGGCAATACTGTATGGTTGGTGTAAGAAACGATTTTCTGTACCATATCCCAAGATTTTTCCCAAGAGAAGTGATAATCATCAAGGAATATTCTCATAAGCTCGGGGATACAAAGAGCGGGGTGTGTATCGTTGATGTGGATAGCAACCTTGTCAGCAAGATTGTCAATATTTCCGTAAACCGCTACGTGGTCGCGGATAATGCTCTGAATAGAAGCGGAAACAAGGAAATACTGCTGAGTAAGACGAAGGATCTTACCCTGTGTATGGTTGTCGGAAGGATAAAGAACCTTAGTAAGAATATCAGCATTTGTGCTTTCCTCAAGCGCTCTTGCATACTGACCCTGTGAGAAAAGGTTCATATTGAAGTTGTGAATATCTCTTGCCTTCCAAAGACGGAGCTGGGATACTGCCTGAGACTCAGCACCGGAGATCATCATATCGTAAGGAACTGCCTCGTATTCTTCACAGTTCTCATAGATAACTTCCATATGGTCCTCGCGCCATTCCTCGCGAACTCTACCGCCAAGGCGAACCTTAAATACGCGGTCAGTTCTGGGTGTAAGCCATACTTCACCACCGGGAAGCCATACGTCGGGAAGCTCGATCTGCATACCGTCAACGATCATCTGCTTGAACAAACCGTACTCATAGCAAAGCGAGAATCCTGTTGCAGGATAATCGAGAGATGAGAGAGAGTCCATAAAGCAAGCTGCAAGACGGCCAAGACCACCGTTTCCAAGTCCTGCATCGGGCTCGCATTCATAAAGATCGTCAAGGTCAAAACCGAATTCCTTGAGGGAAGCTCTATAATTCTCGTCAAGTCCTAAATTGCAAAGATTTGTTTTGAGAGATCTGCCAAGCAAGAATTCCATGCACATATAGTACACTCTTTTACCGCCTTCTGCGTTTACTTGCTTCTTATATTCTCCTCTTTTAGCTGTGAGAATATCCTTAACAGTCATGGCAGCTGCCTTATACATCTGCTCTCTCGTTGCTTCTGCAGGTGTACAACCGAAATATCTGGCAAGCTTGCCTTGTAAATTTTCTGTGATTTCGTTCACTGTGGGTTGGTAATTCATGTGTCCTCCAAAAATAAATAGGTATTTGCGATTTTCGCTTTACATTCTTTCGTAAAGCATGTAGTACTTTCTTGCGGAAGTTCCCCAAGAGAAGTCCGTATCCATAATCTTCTTCATGAAGAGAGGATACAATTCGTTGTTATGATAAAGCTCGATAGCCGCATTTGTGCGCTCATAAAGCTCTTCAGACGAATAATTAGCAAAGGTAAATCCGTTGCCGAGGATTGTTCCGTTAAGCAACCAATAACCCTTGATTGAGTCGTAGAGACCGCCCGTTTCTCTAACTACGGGAATAGCACCGTAGCGGGAAGCGATCATTTGTGAAAGACCGCAGGGCTCGCTCTTAGACGGCATGAGGAAAATATCCGCAGCCGCGTAAATGCACTTTGAAAGATCTCTATCGTACAGCATGAGAGCACGAACCTTGTCGTGTCTGCATCTTTCAAGATCCACAAAGAAGCTTTCGTACTGTGCCTCACCCTTGCCGAGTATCACAAGTTGAATGTCGTGATTGTCAACGAGGCGGTAAGCAACGTCACGGACGAGGTCAAGTCCCTTGTGGGAAGCAAGACGGGATACGATAGCAACGAGCGGAACGTCCTCTCTTACGGGGAGACCCAAGCTCTTTTGAAGCTCGGTTTTGTTAATTCTCTTCTTTTGAATATCACCGGACGCATAGTTCTGATATATTGCATAATCGGACTCGGGATTATAGTAATCGTAGTCGATACCGTTCAAAATACCAGTAAGCTTGTGCGCGTTCTTTTCAAGTATGGGCGCAAGTCCGTGAGCATATTCATTGCTTCTGATTTCCTCGGCATATCTTGGGCTAACCGTGGTAACCACATTTGCCATCTCAATAGCGCATTTCATAAGGTTGATACAACCGTTGTAGTCAAGGTAATCGGAATGACCGAAGCCAAATACGAAACCTACAACACTATTGGGGAACTGTCCCTGATATTCTATATTGTGGATAGTGAAAACTGTTTTAATATTTTGATATTCTCTTCTCCAACGGTACTCAAAATTGAGGTATGTAATGGAGAGAGCCGCCTGCCAATCGTGAGCATGGAGCACGTCGGGATAGAATCCGATAACTCCGAGCATCTCAACAGCAGCTTTGCAGAAGAATGCATATCTTTCAGCCTCGTCACCGTAGCCGTAAAGAGCACCCCTCTTGAAATAATATTCGTTATCGATAAAATAGTACGTAACGCCGTCCTTAACAAGACTGTGAATTCCGCAGTAAAGATTTCTCCATGAGAGCTGAAGCGTGAAAACCGCCTCCTGCTTCATCTGATTTCTCCACTCGGGCTTAATAGCATCGTAAAGAGGCATAACCACTCTTACGTCGATATCGTCGCCATGTTCTCTTTTAAGCGCTGCAGGTAATGAACCGAGCACGTCCCCAAGACCGCCCGTTGCCGCAAACGGCATTACCTCTGCGCCGACAAATAATATTTTTCTCATACTGTAATCTCCTTAAAATCAAGTAAAATTTTATAGGGATCGCTATATTAAACCGTAGTACCCTTTCCAATATAGAAAGGAAGTGTTTCGTGACCGGAAAGCATCTTTCCGTTCTTGATAGTAACGTCCTTATCGGTAACTACGCAGTTAAGGTAAACGTCCTCACCGGTGTACGTGTCCTGCATAAGAATGCAGTTCTTAACAACGGTTCCCTTGCCCACCTTAACTCCTCTAAAGAGGATGGAGTTTTCAACAACACCGTCGATAACGCAGCCGTCAGCGATGATGGAGTTGGTAACCTTAGCATTTTCGGTATATCTTGTGGGTGCGGAGTTTCTAACCTTGGTGTAAACAGGTCTATTCTTAACGTGGAATACAAGACGTCTCTTTTGAGAGTCGAGCATCTTCATATTGCAGAAGAAGTATTTTTGCATAGAGTCGATGTAGTTGAAGTATCCGTCGTATTCAAACGCGAAGAAACGGTGCTTACCAAGATTTCTGATGATAACGTCCCTTGAGAAGCTATCGTATCCTCTTGCCTCAGCCTCATTGATGAGGTTAAGGAGATAGGAGCGCTTAACGATCATCATATTTGTATTGATGTGAAGCTCGCCAACCTGTCTGTCATAAGCGGCATAGTCAATGATCTCTCCGTTCTCGTTATAGTCAACTACTCTGATGTACTTATCCAAGGGGAATTTGAGCTCGCGAGTATCAACGAGCTTTGTGATAACCGTGATATCGGCATTGTTTGCGATATGGTTGTCAAGAGCATCGGAAAAATCTATATTGCAAATCATATTGCAATCGGAAATGATGATGTGGTCAGCTCCGCAGTTTTCAACGAAGTTCTTAACGCCTACAAGCGCCTCAAGACGTGTTGTATAGAGCTTGTCACCGCCGCGTGTTGCACTTGTAATAAAGGGGGGCAAAATTCTGATACCACCTGAACGGCGCGCAAGGTCCCAGTCCTTACCTGTACCGATATGGTCAAGAAGGGACTGATAATTATTGTGAGTAATAAGTCCAACGGTTGTGATGTCCGAATTCACCATATTGGAAAGAGCGAAGTCGATAAGGCGGTATCTTCCACCAAAGGGAATGCTCGCCATCGTACGGGGCTTAGTGAGTTCGGGAATGGATGCGTCGTGAATATTTGAAAAAATAAGTCCAGCTGCTTTCATATCATCACCTCATTATTCAGAATAAATCATCTGGTTGTCAGCGATTACCTCGCCGTCACCAACGGTATTGTCTGCGCCGATTACGGTAATACCCTCAGCTTCACTTCTGGGTTTACCTACTTTTGCATTCTTGCCAACGGTAACGTCGGAGTCAAGAATTGAATAGTCAACAGTAGCTCCCTCTCCAACGCATACGTGATGCATAAGCACGGAGTCACGAACAACTGCGCCCTTTTCAACGATAACACCGTATCCAAGAACGGAGTTTATAACTGTTCCGTGAATTTCACAACCCTCGGTGATTGAGGAATTTTCAATTACTGCATCCTCGCCTACGTACTGAGGAGCTTCATTTTCGTGACGTGAGAAAATTCTTGTGTTGTCATCAAATGCAAGATTGGGCTTTTCTCCAAGGAGGTCCATATTTGCCTCCCAAAGAGAAGCGATTGTTCCAACGTCCTTCCAATATCCCTCAAAGCCGTATGCAAACATCTTTTCACCGTTTGCAAGCATTGCGGGAATGATATTCTTACCGAAGTCATTGCTGGAGTCGGGATTAGCCTCATCTTCAATGAGATATTTATAAAGCTTTTCTGCCGTGAAGATATAGATACCCATGGAAGCAAGATTGCTATCGGGGTTCTTGGGCTTCTCGGAGAATTTATAAATCGAATTATCGGGATTAACGCTCATAATACCAAAGCGGCTTGCCTCTTCCATAGGAACCTGAAGAACTGCTATTGTACAGTCCGCGCCGTTTTGCTTGTGGTATTCAAGCATCTTGTTATAATCCATTGTATAGATATGGTCACCGGAGAGAATCAAAACGTATTCAGCCTGATATCTCTTGATGAACTCAAGGTTCTGAAAAATTGCATTAGCAGTTCCCTTATACCAGTCGGAGCCCTTAAAGCCCTGGTAGGGTGGGAGAATGGAAACACCGCCAAAGGTTCTGTCAAGATCCCAAGGAAGTCCGTTTCCTATGTATTCATTAAGCACGAGGGGTTGATACTGTGTGAGCACACCTACGGTGTCCACACCGGAATTGATACAGTTTGAAAGCGGAAAGTCAATGATTCTGAACTTTCCTCCAAATGAAACTGCGGGTTTAGCTGTTTTCTTGGTGAGTGCGTAAAGTCTTGAGCCCTGTCCGCCTGCGAGGAGCATTGCGACACATTCTTTTTTCTTAAACATATCAAGAATCTCCCTTCGTTTTCTATATACTATTATAAGGCATAGCCATACATTGTTATTATAGTACGAATCGTGCAATTTTTCAAGTGTTTTTTCAATTTTTTTGCCTAATTTTTACCTTTTTGTTGATATTTCACAAAACCTTTCTCAAAGCTCCCCTTTTATCGACCTCCAAAAGCGATTTTTTCGTCTTTTGTGCCTTGACAGAAATTTATTTCTTTGTTATAATAACTGTGTATGATTGATAAGGAGGTGCGATATGAACAATGATTTTCAAGGCATTATAGCCAATGATGAATTATGCTCGTACTTTGCCACCGCCATAAAATCGGGTTCTCTCTCTCACGCCTATATACTTCATGGCGCAAGGGGTACGGGAAAGCATACACTCGCGCTTCTTCTTGCCGCGGCGCTAAACTGCGAGAACAAGGGCGATTCTCACAGTTCTATTCCCTGCCGTGAGTGCAATTCCTGCAAGAAGATTTTTGGGAAAATATCTCCCGATGTGACTCTCGTCTCCAGGGAGGATGACAGAGCAACACTCGGTATCGCACCTATTCGTAAGATCCGTGAGGACGTAACGTTTTTCCCCATCGACGGTGCTTACAAGGTATATATTATCGAGGATGCTCACACAATGACAACCCAAGCGCAAAATGCGCTTCTCCTCACGTTGGAAGAGCCGCCATCTTATGCGATTTTTATTCTTCTTTGTGAGGATACGGAGAGCCTGCTTGAAACCATAAAAAGCCGTGCTCCCATCCTTCGCATGAAGACGCCGAGCGAGGATCAAACAGTAGCATTTTTAAAGGAAAACCATCCCCCCGCGCGCACCTTTATAAATACGTCCCCCGACGAGTTCAAGCAAATTTACAAGGCGTCCAAGGGTAGCATAGGTAGAATTCTTGAGCTTATCGGCTCAACCGAAAAGAAGCAAATTTTGCAAAATCGCTCGCTCGTAGAGCAGCTTATGAAAGCGATAGCTGACCACTCACTTGCGACGAGATTTTCCGAAATAAATTCAATGTTTGCTCAAAAGCGCGAGGATAGGGACAAGCTTATCTCGCAGCTTTGTGAAATTCAATCCGCAGTGCGAGATTTAATGGTACTCAAAAAAGCGGACGAGCCACAAATGATATTTTTCACTGACGTTGAATATGCCGAGGAGCTATCCTACTCCTTCTCTACTCAAAAGCTCACGCAAATATACGAAAGTGCTGAAAAAGCAAGAATCGCGCTTCTTAGAAACGCGAATGTTAAACTCACCGTTGTTAATTTTTTAAGCGGACTTATTTAGACAAATAATCCGACCAAGTCGGAATGGAGATAAACATGGAAAATAATAATCAAAACAATAAGAATAACAAGAAAAAGCACCACCGTCGTTGGAACAATAAACGCAACTCCAAAAAAGAGGTGGTTGAAAATATCCAAGAAAACGAAGTGATTGAGGAATCCCCCGTTGCCGAAGAAATAGTAACAATTGGCTATGCCGAAGAGAATTTGGATTTTCTTGAGGAAACCGAGATTGAAGAAATCGCCCCCGTCCAAAAGGTCGTTGACGAAAACGAGGAAAAAGTAGAGGTTGTGGGTGTTAGATTCAAGAAGGTTGGTAAGGTTTACTACTTTGCACCCGAGGGTATCGTTGCCAAAAAGGGCGACTTTGCCATAGTCGATACCGCGCGTGGCCCAGAGTTTGGCGAGGTATTTATTCCCAATAAATTCGTCGGTATATCCGAGATAGTTCCACCCCTTCGCACAGTAACAAGAATCGCTACTCCGGAGGATATCGTTCATAACGAAGAAAACAATAAAAAGGAAAAAGAGGCATTTAATATTTGCCTTGGACAAATTGCAAAGCACGAGCTTGATATGAAGCTCGTTGATGCTCAGTACACCTTTGATAACAGCAAGCTTCTCTTCTATTTCACAAGTGCAGGACGTGTTGACTTCCGTGAGCTTGTTAAAGACCTTGCGGCTGTGTTTAGAACAAGAATTGAACTTCGTCAAATAGGTATTCGCGACGAGGCAAAGCTTATCGGCGGTCTTGGCGCGTGCGGTAGACCTCTTTGCTGTGCAACATTCCTTTCAGACTTTGTTCAGGTGTCAATCAAAATGGCAAAGGAACAGGGACTATTCCTCAATTCCTCCAAGATTTCGGGCACTTGCGGACGTCTTATGTGCTGCCTCAGATATGAACAGGACACTTATGAATACGAGATCGCTCGTACCCCCTCGGTTGACTCAACGGTTAAAACTCCCGACGGTATTGGTACCGTTATTGAAACTCACCCTCTTACAGGTCTTATCAAGGTAAAGTTCAACGATAAGTCCGAGCAGGCTCCCAAGGTGTTCCATAGGGATGATGTAAAAATCATAAAATCCCAAAAAAATCCTGATAAAGAATAATTTTTTACAAATATTTTTCTCTAACCCCTTGCAAAATCGCAAGGGGTTTGTTATAATATGCGTATCAATACATATTTGGAGGTATTTATCATGGCTTATAAGATTACTGACGCTTGCATCGCTTGTGGTGCTTGCGCTGACGCTTGCCCCTGCGGCGCTATTTCCGAAGGCGACGGCATCTATGTAATTGATCCTGATGCATGCGCTGATTGCGGTGCTTGCGCTGACGCTTGCCCTGTAGGAGCTCCCGTTCAGGAATAATCTAATTGCATTAGAAAATACGGAGCAGTTTTTGCTCCGTGTTTTTTACTTTGGAGGTAAATTGTGGACTACAAGCTTTTTGACGGTGAAAAAATAACCGAGGTCAATGATAATATCAAATTAATACAAAGAGAAAACGGACTCACCTTCGGCACGGATGCATTTTTGCTCGCTTCCTTTATCAAGGAGCAAAGAAACGGCATAGCTGTTGAGCTTGGTGGCGGCACGGGTATCATTTCCCTGCTTTGCGCCTCACGAAATAAATTCAACACCATACACTGTATTGAAATTCAAGAGGATTTTGCAAGTATTATCGAGAGAAATGCAAGGCTTAACGGACTTGATGAAAAGGTAATATCCGTACACAAAGATATCAGAGAAATCAAGAGCGCCAATATCGGTGTGGAGGTTGAGGCGGTATTCTCAAATCCCCCATATATGAAGGTGGATAGCGGCAAACGCAACGGGCATGATGAAAAATTCATAGCGCGACACGAGGTTTGCGGTGATATAGGAGACTTTTGCGCTGCGGCAAAGAGACTCTTAAAGCACGGCGGATATTTTTATTGTGTGTGGCGCCCCGATAGGCTCACCGACCTTATATGTTCCATGCGAGAAAATGCTCTTGAACCAAAGGAAATGTGCTTCGTCCACGCGAATACAAAGAGCGCACCGTCAGTGGTGCTTGTAAAAGCAAAAAAAGGTGCTGCAGCAGGTGTTTCGGTGCTTGAGCCCCTCTTTTTAAACCTTGATAATGATGCAAAAACGCTCACCGAAAGAGCAAAAAAGATATACGAGGAATGTAATTTTTAATGAAAGAACTTAAACGAATTTTAAGCTATACAAGACGCGCGGTAGATGACTACGCTATGATAGAGGAAGGCGACAAAATTGCCGTGGGCGTTTCCGCGGGCAAGGACTCACTCGCGCTTCTCTATGCGCTTGCCGAGATGAGAAGATTTTACCCTAAAAAGTATGAGCTCATCGCGATAACCGTTGATATGGGTTTCCCGAACACGAGCTTTGACGGAATAAAAAAGCTTTGCGAGGAGCTTAACGTGGAATACCATATTGCTCCCACACAAATATATCAAATTATATTTGAAGAACGAAAAGAAAAAAGCCCCTGCTCCCTTTGCGCAAAAATGCGCCGCGGCGTGCTTTACAATACCGCAAAGGAGCTTGGCTGTAACAAGGTAGCACTCGGTCATCACTTTGATGACGCGATTGAGACGTTCATGTTAAATCTTTTCTTTGAAGGTAGAATCGGTTGCTTCTCACCCGTAACGTATCTTTCAAGAATAGACCTTACAATGATTCGCCCCCTTCTCTACGCGAGTGAAAAGAGTGTTCGTCAGTTTGCGGAAAAGGCGGAATTGCCCGTTGTAAAATCAACCTGTCCCGCGGACGGAAACACGGAGCGCGAGGAGATGAAGCAGCTCCTCCGCGAGCTTGACATCAAGCATAAAGGACTCCGATACCGAATCTTTGGCGCAATGCAGCGCGGTGAGATAGACGGTTTTAAGAGTGCAAGCTCTATGGACGGAATCAAGGACTACGAAAACGAAAATGAATAACAAAAGCTCCCTTTTTTAAGGGAGCTATATTTATTTCTTTTTAGTTAAAATACAACGTCTTATAAAGTATATTGCTACACCCACAGCAAATCCCTCAATAGAAGCAATTATGCTAATACCTAAAGCTGTAACTGGTTCTTGATACAGACTCTCTAATTTAAAATCATTTGTAAACCAAAGCAAATTCCAAGTCAAATAAAAATTCAACTGATTTAGCAATGAAAAGATAAGGGGCGCTAAGATAGTTTCCTTGTTAACACCCTTGAGAGCAACGTGTATCGTGGTAAAAACAGATGGAATAAGTGCGCACAAAAGAAAGAATTGCCATATTATCATATCCATAAGTCCCGTCGGTCCTGCAAATACCCAAAAGTATAGCAGATTCCAAGCAAAAACTACTGCATATATGATTACAG